>JAVCBZ010000043.1 GCA_030765735.1 Candidatus Susulua stagnicola
CCTCCTGCTTCGTCTATATAGTAAAGGAGGTGATTAAGATGGTTTTGGATTTTAAAGTTACAAGGCTTCACAAATTCAATGGTGAAGGGGCGACAAAGGCGATGTGTGACATCTCTATTGCTGATGAGTTCCTAATAAAGGGATTCCGTATAGTCGAAGGCAAAAATGGTCTATTTGTCGGTGTACCTCGCGAATCAGGTAAAGATGGTAAGTGGTACAATAGCGCTTTTCCTTTAACCGCTGAAACCCGACAAGCTCTTAATGAAGCAGTCCTATCTGCTTACGAGGGAGAACAATCTGGGTAATGTACGATGGGTAATGTAGGGGCGGTTCATGAACCGCCCCAACCAATCTCAATCAGAAAAATATGGGTGGCGTAGTTACAATCAGTGACATGAGATACCCGCGGCTGCTTAGAGAGATAAAATCGCCGCCGGAGATACTTTACTATAAGGGAAATTGGGATAACGGCATTTTTGAGAATTGCTTGGCAGTTGTTGGTTCAAGAAGAATGACAACTTACGGTAAACTTATTACCAATAAACTGGTATCTGAGATAGCAAGAGCCGGGGTAACCATTGTTTCCGGGTTTATGTTTGGAATTGATGCTACAGCTCATAAGGCGGCAATAGATGCTGGAGGCAGAACCATAGCGGTGATGCCTTGCGGTATTGGTATGATTCACCCCGGGTATCAGGAAGATTTATACAAAGAAATACTAGAGCACAAGGGACTTATTATTTCCGAATTTGAAGGCACTCATCCTCCTGGGCTTTGGACTTATCCAAAGCGAAATAAAATTGTTGCAGGGCTTTCGTATGCAACCATGGTGGTTGAAGCCGGACAGAAAAGTGGCTCTTTGATTACAGCAGGGCTTGCCAAGAAATATAGAAGGAGGCTTTTTGCAGTTCCCGGCCCTCTTACCAGTGCGCTTTCAAAGGGTACAGTGCAATTAATTAAAGAAGGGGCGGAAATCGTGACTAGCGCAGAGGATATATTGGCAGGATATGATGTTAATGTAGGGGCGGGGTTCGTTCCTGCCCAAATAAAAGGATTAAACGAATTGGAACAAAATATAATCAAAAAATTACAAGAAGAACCAATGGAGATAGATGCTTTGGCGCGGACGGTAGGGTCGTCCCTACAGATTTCCGAAATCGCAACCGCACTTTCGCTTATGCAGATAAAAGGGTTAGTATTTGAAGAAGTGGGAAAATATTATATTAAAACTGTTTAAGCCGGGTGTTTTACCTGTCTGCTGGTAGGCAGGGCTGGGCCTAAACATAGACGGAAGGGGGAGTATGCTGATAAAAGTTTGTTCGGCGGCAAATTCAGGGCTTGAGACTATTGGGGTAGATGTAGAGGTTAACTTGGCAAATAGGGGCTTACCGGCTTTTGAGATTGTTGGTTTGCCCAATAAGGCCGTAGACGAAAGCAGGGAAAGGGTAAAGACTGCGATTGTAAATTCCAACATCAAATTTCCGACAAAGAGGATTACTGTTAATTTAGCTCCAGCTGATGTTCCTAAAGAGGGTTCTTTTTATGATTTACCTATTGCTACCGGTGTTTTGGCATCAATCATGAGCTGTGAACTGCCAAAAAAGAGCCTTTTTTTCGGCGAACTCTCTCTTGACGGAACGCTTCGCCATACAAAAGGAGCATTGTTATTATCGTTATTTGCAAAGGAGAGAGGAATTAAAAATATATTCGTACCTAAAGCTTCTGCAAATGAGGCAGCTATTATTAAAGGAGTTAACGTATATCCTATAGAAAGCATCAATCAATTGTTAGCATACCTTTTGGGCCAGATATCGCTTGAACCAGCTAAGTATAGTGAAGTAAAGAGCGAAGCTGTCCAAGCTGAGTTTGACATGGCTGAAATTTTAGGCCAGGAGCAAGCAAAGAGGGCAATGGAGATTTCAGCGGCCGGCGGCCATAATTTTTTTATGGTTGGCAGTCCCGGCTCGGGGAAAACCATGCTAGCGAGAGCTCTTCCCGGCATTCTACCGATTTTGGCTGAAAGAGAGTCTCTTGAAGTTACAAAGATTTACTCAGCCTCGGGACGTATCCCTCCTGAGGGTTCACTTATTAAGATACGCCCTTTTAGAGCACCTCACCATACAATTTCTCAAGTTGGGCTTATTGGTGGGGGCTCAAGGCCTCAGCCCGGAGAAATAAGCTTAGCTCATCGAGGAGTATTGTTTTTAGATGAGTTTAATGAATTTACTCGAGGAGTTTTGGAAGCCTTAAGACAGCCAATGGAGGATGGCCACCTTACGATTTCAAGGAGCAGAGAAAGGGTTTGCTATCCTTCACGATTTATATTAGTTGCTTCAGCTAATCCTTGTCCTTGCGGCTATTTATATCACCCTAAGAAATCGTGCACTTGCACACAAAGGGAGATAGAAAAGTATAAGAAAAGGGTTTCTGGGCCGCTCTTAGACCGCATTGATCTTTATATAGAGGTACCGGTGGTTGAGATTAAGGAACTTTCCGAGGGTAGGGTTGCCCCTACATCCGCCGAAATAAGAGTCCGTGTAGAAAAGGCAAGAAAAATCCAAAAAAATCGGTTTAAAGAAAAAGACATCTATACCAATGCTGAAATGAAAAACGCCCATATTAAAAAATACTGCTTTCTGTCAAAAGAAGTTAAACAACTGCTCTTGCAGGCTGGAATGGCTTTTCAACTTTCAGCACGTTCCTATTTTAAAATGATAAAAGTCGCACGAACTATTGCTGACTTGGAAGACTCAGAAGGCATAAAGGTTTCTCATATGGCCGAGGCACTGCAATATCGCCCAAGAGATCAGATAAGGGATAAGTGAATATTCCTAAGGAAACAAAAACAAATAATCTTAAAATAGGGCATTTAGGCGAACAGATTGCCAAAATTTATCTGCAAAATAAAGGGTATTATATTATTGAAAAGAATTATAGAACTAAATATGCAGAGATTGATTTAATCGCGCGCAATAAAAGTGTTTTGGTGTTTGTAGAAGTGAGAGCAAGGAAAGATGAGCGATTTGGAAGCCCGGAAGACTCTATAAAAAGAAGTAAAATACGAAAACTTATCAAGAATGCCCAAGCCTATGTTGCCAGAAAAGGATACGTAAAAACATACCGAATAGATGCAATTTGCATTGTCCTTGAGGAAAACGGGAGGGCAAACCGCATCACCCACTACGAAAACATTACTTTTTGAATATATTCTTAAACAAAGTCTTGAAAAAGAAGACGAAAAGGAGTAAAATTCAGTCTTGCTAATATTTTTTAATTGTTCGATAAAGTTTTAGAAATTATTAAAAGGAAATATGAAAAGAGCACCCTATAAAGCTTATATTGACACCTTAAGTAAGATAAGTAAGGCTATAACCAGCGATCTTTATCTTGAGGATATATTGAAGCTAATTGTTACTTTAACTGCTAATGTAATGAAGGCAAAAATATGTTCTCTTTGGCTTCTTGATGAAACTACTAATGAATTGAAGATAAGAGCTACACAAACTATGAGTCGTGAATATTTAAAAGAAAGAGTCCTTAAGGTAGGAGAAGGCATTGTAGGATTAGTAGCAAAAGATAAAAAAGCAATAACCATTCTTAATGTTTTAGAGGATACAAGATATAAAGAGAAAAAACTAGCCAAGAAAGAAGGCTTAGTTTCAATGGTAAGCGTTCCGATGATGAATAAGAAAAAAGCTATCGGAGTTATTAATTGTTATACTACTACTGCTTACAAGTTTGTGAAGAGTGATAGTAGTCTGCTAAGTACTGTAGCTAATCAAGCTGCAGTAGCTATTATTAATACTGAGTTGATGGTTAAAACTAAGATAGTTCAAGAAGAGCTTCAGACTCGTAAAAAAGTTGAGAAAGCTAAGGGCTTATTAATGAAAAGCCAAAAACTTAGTGAAGAAGAAGCTTATAATTTAATTCGAAAGTCGAGCATGAATAAAAGGGTTGCGATGAAAGATATTGCTGAAGCTATTATCCTTGCTAGCGAAATAAAATGAATTTAAGGGGTTTATTATGGAGAGAACATATCTAACTAGAGCTGGATATGAGAAACTGAGTGAGGAGTTAGAAAATTTAAAAAAGGTAAAGAGAAGAGAAATCTCTGCTGCTCTTGAGCATGCTAGATCCTTAGGTGATTTAAAAGAAAATGCTGAATATCACGCAGCTAAGGATGCAATGTCTACCAATGAAGTCAAGATCAGAGAATTAGATGATAAGTTAAGTAGAGTCGAAATTATTGATGATAGTAAAATTGATACTGATAAAGTTTATATTGGTGCAAAAGTAAGAATTTTTGATTTAGATACTGAAGATGAGATTGAATATACATTGGTGGGGCAAGAGGAAGCAAATGCTATTGAAGGGTTAATTTCAGTAACGTCTCCAGTAGGTAAAGCTTTGCTTGGGCATAAAGAGAGTGACATTGTAAAGGTAGATGTTCCAGCTGGTAGTTTAGAATATAAGATAATCAAAATATCAAGATAAAAAGGGGACGCTTCTATTTTTCAAAAAGTAAACCGGAAGTGTAAAAAATAGAAGCGTCCCCTTTTTTTAAAGATGAAGAAAATAATTAAAAAACCAGAGTTAGCCGCTCCAGCTGGAGATTGGAGTTCTTTGCGTAGCGCTGTAGCTTCAGGAGCAAATAGCGTTTATTTTGGAGTTAAAGATTTAAACATGCGCAATTTAGCGACTAATTTTGATATTTTAGAAATAGAAAAGGTAATCAATTTTTTGCATGATAATAAGTGTAAAGGGTATCTAGCTTTAAATACTATTGTTTACAATAAAGAGATTGCAAAGACTGTTAAAATTTTAAAAGCAGCAGCTAGAGCCAAAGTAGATGGAGTTATTCTTTGGGATATGGCGGTTTTTTCTAAAGCCAAAGAGCTAGGTTTAAAAATTCATTTATCGACTCAAGCTTCAGTAGCTAATTTTTTGGCTTTAAAGGAATATGCTTTGCGTGGAGTAAAGCGAGTTGTTTTGGCACGGGAGTGTAAGCTCTTAGATATAAAGGAGATGGCATCTAAATTAAAAAAAGAAAAACTTGACTGCAAAATTGAAGCATTTATTCATGGGGCGATGTGTTTAAGTATTTCTGGACGTTGTTTTCTTTCAGAGTTTACCTTTTCAAAGTCAGCTAATCGAGGTAAATGTTTACAGCCTTGTCGAAGAGAATATCTAATTACTGGTGTTGGAGGAGAATGTCAATATGTAGTTGGTCAGGATCATATCTTGAGCCCTAAGGATTTATGCACAATTGATTTTATTGATAAACTAATTGAATCTGGAATTGATGTTTTTAAGATAGAAGGAAGAATTCGTTCTCCAGAATATGTAGGAGTAGTAACTTCAGTATATCGAAGAGCGATTGATGCTTATTTTAAGGGGGAATTAACTAAAAAATTAAAAGAAAAATTAAAAAAAGAATTAAGCTCAGTATATAACCGAGGTTTTTCAAGTGGTTTTTATCTAGGACAACCAAAGGAGTCTCCAAGTAGATTTTTAGAGAATACTCATGAGAAAATTTATTTAGGTGAGGTGATAAAATTTTATAAGAAGATTAATGTAGCTGAAATTAAGATATCAAATGCTAATTTGAATAAAGGTGCACAAATCCTTTGTATTGGTAAAAATACCCCAGCTTCATTTGCTAAAATTGAGAGTATTCAGATAAACCATAAACTCGTCGATAGTCTGGTAAAAGGAGAGATTGGAGGAGTCAAATTACCATTTATTGTTAAACGTAAGGATAAGGTATTTCTTTGGCAGAATAAGCCGAAAACATTATAGTAATTGATAAATTTATAACTCGTTATAATCTAGAGTGAAAATTAGATATATTTAAATTTACCAAAAAATAGTTGACAAAACAAGGGCTATTATTATAATAGTATACCAATAAGGTATACTATGTTTAATTTTAATAATACTTTTACTTATGGCTTAAGACTTTTAGTTAACTTATCAGGCAATAAAGATAAGCCTAAACAACTTAAAAAAATTGCGCAAGAAGAAAATATTTCTTTGCAATATCTAAGGAAAGTCACTACTCCTTTAGAACGTGCTGGGATAATAAAAAGCTTACGTGGTCCAGGAGGGGGATTTATGCTTAATAGGCTTCCTAATCAAATTAACCTTCTTGTTGTAAATGATGCTCTTAACCATAGTAAAGTTATAGATTGCGTTAAAGGTGCATCTGGTTGTAGACGTTTTAGCAATTGTATGGTAAAAGATTTATTAGAAGAAGTATATAATAAAATTAAATTGGTATTTAAAAATAAAACTTTAGCTATGATAATAAAAAAGAGTAAGAAATGATTTACCTAGATTCCAATGCTACTACTTTGACTGATGAAAGAGTTTTAAAGAAGATGATGCCTTATTTTAAGGATACTTACGGCAACCCTTCATCTGTATATCGTTTTGCTCAAGAGGCAAAGCAAGCAGTTGAAGAAGCTAGAATAAATATTGCGGAATTATTAAATGCTCAAGCTAATGAAATTATATTTACTGCGGGAGGAACAGAGTCTGATAATACTGCAATGAAGGGTGTTGCTTTTGAAAAGAAAGCTCAAGGTAGGCATATTATCACTTCTAAAATTGAGCATCATGCTGTTTTGCATACTTGTGGATTCTTAGAAGGTCAGGGATTCGAGATAACTTATTTAGGAGTTAATAAATACGGAATGATAAATCTAAAAGAATTAGAAGAAAACATTCGTAAAGATACTATTTTAGTTTCAATTATGCATACTAATAATGAGGTTGGGACAATTCAGCCAATAAAAGAAATTGCTGATATTTGCAGGAAAAGAAAAGTTTATTTTCACAGTGATGCAGTCCAAGCTGTAGGCAGAGTCAATGTTGACGTAAAAGCCTTAGGAATGGACTTGCTTTCTCTTTCTGGACATAAATTTTATGGACCTAAAGGCGTAGGTGCTTTGTATGTACGAAAAGGTGTAAAATTTGTTCCACTTCTTCATGGCGGTGGCCATGAAAGGGGAAGACGTTCAGGAACTGAGAATGTTGCTGGTATAGTTGGTCTAGGCGAAGCTGCTCGATTAGCTAAATTTGAAATTAAAGACGAGGAAAAAAGAATAAAACTACTTAGAGATAAATTAGAGCAGGGAATTCTAAACAGCATCTCTGAAGTGGAAGTCAATGGTGATCCTAAGAGCAGAATATTTAATACTTTAAATGTCTGCCTTAAATACATTGAAGGTGAGAGCATTTTAATAAATTTAGATTTTGAAGGGATTTGTGCATCTAGTGGTTCAGCTTGTACTTCTGGGTCCCTAGAGCCTTCGCATGTACTTTTAGCTATGGGTATACCACATGAAATAGCTCATAGTTCATTACGAATGAGTTTAGGGAAATATACCACAGAGGGGGAGATTGACAAAGTTTTAGCGGTTTTACCGCCAATTGTTGAAAAATTAAGAAAAATATCGCCGTTTTGGCAGAAATGATAGGAGCTTATAATGCAGTTAGACCAAGATAAAGAAGTTTTAAGGAAAGAAATTTTAAAATTAAAAAAAGGTAGAAAAGCAGTCTTGCTTGCACATAATTACCAAATTACTGAAGTTCAGGAAATTGCTGATTTTTTAGGTGATTCTTTGGAATTATCAAAAATATCTAAAGCAGCAAAAGAAGAAGTTATTATTTTTGCTGGGGTAAGATTTATGGCTGAAACTGCTAAAATTTTGTCTCCAAAGAAAAAAGTACTTTTGCCAGTCCTTGAAGCTAGTTGTGAGTTGGCAGAAATGATTGAACCTGAACAATTAATAGAGTTAAAACAGAAATATCCTGATGCTTGGGTAGTAAGTTATGTGAATTCAACTGCTGCTATTAAAGCCTTGAGTGATGTTTGTTGTACATCATCTAATGCGGTTACAGTAGTGAGGAATGTTCCAGTTAAAAAGGTAATTTTTGTGCCCGATAAAAATTTAGGATGGTGGGTGCAAAAGAATGTTCCTGAGAAGGAAGTGATCATTTGGCCGGGTTATTGTTTTGTTCATGAATATTTTTCACTTAAAGACTTAGAAGAGTCGCGTAGGATTTATCCTGAAGCTCTGGTTATGGCTCATCCTGAGTGCATAAAAGAAGTTTTGAATAAGGCTGATTATGTTGACTCAACTGCTGGAATGCTTAAAATAGCACAAGAGTCTAAAGCTAAAAAGATTATCGTTGGAACTGAGGAAGGAATGATCCATCGCTTAAGAAGAGAGAATCCTGATAAAGAGTTCTATTCCTTAGGAAGCACTAGAATTTGTACTAATATGAAAAGAACTACTCTTTCAGATTTGCGTAGAGCTTTAGTTAAAGATGAATACAAAATTGAGCTAGATTCAGAGATAATTGAGAAAGCTCAAATAGCTTTAGAAAGGATGGTAAGTTATGTCTGATTTTGGTTATACAGATAAGGTTTTAGAGTATTTTCGCAATCCTCGCAATATGGGTAAGATAGAAGATGCTGATGGTATCGGAAAAGTTGGCAATAAGGCTTGTGGCGATGTAATGTGGATATATATAAAAGTTAAAGAGGAGATTATCACTGATTGTAAGTTTGAAACTTTTGGTTGTGTGGCAGCAATAGCTACTTCATCAGCTTTAACTGAGCTTGCTAAAGGAAAAAACTTTAAACAAGCCTTAAAAATCACCAATAAAGATGTGGCTAACGAATTAGGGGGGTTACCTCCAATAAAAATGCATTGCTCTCTTTTAGCTGAAGAGGGTTTAAGATCAGCCATGGATGATTACCGCAAGAAAACTTCACAAGATAAATAAAAATGAAGAAAAGAATTGCTGTAGGTTTAAGTGGGGGAGTTGACTCTTCTGTAGCTGCTTATCTTTTGAAGAAAAAAGGATGGGATGTAGTTGGTTTTACTCTTAAGTTCTATCCTGAAGAAAATCGTTGTTGTGACCTAGACAGTTTAGAAAAAACTAGACAGCTATGTCATAGGCTAGATATACCTCATTATATTTTAGATGTAGGAGAATTGTTTAAAAAAGAAATTATTGATTATTTTGTTGACAGTTATCTCCAAGGTTTAACTCCTAATCCTTGTGTTTATTGCAATCAGTTAATTAAATTTGGAATTTTTCTAGAAAAGGTACAATCTTTAGGCATTGATTATTTGGCTACGGGTCACTATGCTCGTTTAGTTAAAAAAGATAAAACTTATTTAATTAAAGCGGGTAAAGATAGTAGTAAATCTCAAGAATATTTTTTAGCTTTGGTGAATCGAAAAATTCTAAAGTATTTAGTCTTCCCTTTAGGTAATTATAATAAAAGTAAGGTTAAAAGAATCGCTAAAGATAAAAAAGTTATACATATAGATAGAGGAGAAAGCCAAGATGTTTGCTTTGTTAAAGAGAAGAGCTATCCTGAGTTTATTGAGAAAAGTTGCAGTGATTATTGCAAGTATTCAGGCCAGATAAAACATGTGAATGGAGAAAATCTTGGTCGTCATAAGGGGATTTATCAATATACCTATGGTCAACGAAGTGGTTTAGGCCTAGCATGGAAAGAACCTCTTTATGTTATTGGAATCAATAGCAAAGATAATAGTATTGTTGTCGGGGAGCGTAAATACTTAAAGAGAGATTCTTTTACTGTTAACTCGCTTAATTGGTTTTGTTCTGTTGAGCAATACAAGAATATTACCGTAAAAGTTCGTTATAATTCTTCTGTTTTTGCTTGTAGTCTAAAAATTAAAGGCAGTAATGCTGAAGTAGAATTAGAAAAAGAGATTGATGCTATTACTCCAGGACAATTAGCAGGTTTTTATTATAAAGACTTACTTCTTGGTGGTGGAATCATTGATAAATTTAAAGTTTAAAATTGTAGTTTTTTCTTCTTGCTTTTCGTTTTTACTTTTTTAGTTTTATGTTATAATTATCAAATAGACTAGATTGTGAAGAATTCACAAAGGTAGAACAATACGTGTCTAAAAAAAATATAGATTTATCAAAATTAACTGAAGAAGAAACTCTTAACTTACGCGTTTGCGAATTACCTTTAAGTTTAGAAGGAACTTGGCTAGAAGAGTGTGTTAAAGAGCTTTATAAAGAACTAGAAGACAAAGGGTTTTATTTTAAGCCACCTTGTTATTTAGCTGATGAATGGCTCACCCCCGATAAGGAACCTATTATTGGAGTTCCATTTTTCTTAGCTCACCCAACATTAATTAAATTAGAAAAGAAAATGGTTTTAGATGCTGAAGGATCTAATCGTCCTTGGTGTATGAGGCTCCTACGTCATGAAACTGGACATGCAATAAACTATGCTTATAAATTGTATCGTCGTAAGAATTGGCAAAAAGTCTTTGGCAAATTTTCTAAAGAGTATGAAGATACTTATCGTTTCAGGCCTTATAGTCGAAATTTTGTTAGGCATTTGGAAGATTATTATGCTCAATATCATCCTGATGAGGATTTCGCTGAAACTTTTGCAGTTTGGCTTACTCCGGGTTTAGAATGGCGAACTGAATATAAAGGGTGGAAAGCTTTAGACAAACTTAAGTATGTAGATGAACTGATGAATGGAATCAAAAGTAAGGAGCCTTTAGTCGAGAGTGGCAAGAAATATTGGGAAGCTTCTCGGATGCGTATAACTTTGAAAAATTTTTATAAAAAAAAACGTCACTCATATATGGAGAACTTTCCTGATTTTCATGATTCTAATCTAAAGGAAATATTTGTATTTTCAGAATCCACAGAACAAAGTCTCGATAAAAAAAGCAAGGAAATGTTAGCTGCTACTATTATAAAAAGATATAAAAAAGATATTTTAAATAGTGTAGCTAAATGGACTGGTGAGAAGAAGCATATTATAAGTGAGCTGTTAGATACTATAATTAAACGTTGTAAAGATTTAGGTCTTTTGTCTAATGAAGATAGATCTTTAGTTACGTTAAAGATGTCGGCTTATATTACTACTTTAGTTATGAATTATATTTATACAGGATGGCTAAGGCGAGAAAAATGAGAAAATTAAAAGTTCTTTTACTTTTTGATAGTCCTTATCTTACACCGAGAGGCTATAATTTTAAAAAAGAGTTTAAAGATCTTGATTGGGGGTCTGAGTCTGACATTTATAATGCTCTGATAGCTAATGGCCACCAAGTAACCCTCTTAGGATTATTTAATGATATTAATATTCTTTTAGAAGAAGTTAAAGAAAATAAACCGGATATTATATTTAATGCTGCTGAGGTTTTTGACCAAAAATCTTATTTAGATAAGAATGTTGTTGGCGTAATAGAAATGCTGGGAATTCCTTACACTGGAGCTTCTGTAACTAGTTTGCTTGTTTGTGGTGATAAAGCTTTGAGCAAAAAGATTTTAAGTTTTCATAAGATAAAAACGCCACAATTTTATGTTTTTTATAAAAATTATAAGGTATGGTTGCATAAACGTCTTAAGCTTCCATTAATAGTAAAACCTCTTCACGAAGAGGCTTCGCGTGGCATATCTCAGGCTTCCGTTGTTGATAGCGAAGAGGCCATGATTGAGCGAGTAAAATTTATTCATGAGAGCATAAAAGATGATGCTATAGTTGAGGAATATATTGACGGAAGAGAGTTTTATGTAAGTGTATTAGGGGACAAAAGGATTAAGGTGTTCCCCTTACGTGAGATGAAATTTAGAGAGATTAGTGAAGATGAACCGCGAATAGCCACTTATAAGGCAAAATGGGATTGGGATTATCGAAAAAAGTGGGGGATAAGGAATGAGTTTGCAGGAAGGTTAGCTAATGGTTTAGCTGAGAAGGTTAATGAAGTTTGTAAACGGGCTTATAAAGCATTAAACATAAAATGTTATTCTCGTTTTGATATAAGAATAACTTCTGATTCTAAAATATATATTATTGAAGCTAATGGTAATCCTTGTTTAGATGAATATGATGAGTTAGGTCAGTCAGCAATTAAGGCTGGGATTCCCTATAACAAGTTGATTCAAAAGATAATAAAATTAGGTTTAGAGAGAACAATTTAATCAAAGGAGAGATATGGCAGCAGAATTTATAGTAAAGCGATTTTATAGCATTGGTGGGGTTAGTTCAGTTGTTACTGGAATTGTTGAATCTGGTGAAGTTATTGAAGGATCAATAGGCATTACTGCAAAAGGGAAAAAATTTACTGTGGTAAAGATTGAAAGAGACGGTTTGAAGCTTCACAAGGCTTGTAATAAGGACAAGGTTAATCTTTCAGTCAAACATCTTGATCGTTCTGATATAAGGATGGAGGAGATTTCTCACTTCTAACAAAGATAGGATATAAAGAATAGATAGTGATGTTTAAAGTCACGCCTTTATTTATATTATTTATATTATTATTACCTATCTGTATTTTTGCTCAAAATATCAAGGATGCAGACTTAGCTGGTTCTTGGTATTCGAATAATCCTCAAACACTTAACAGAGAGATAAATAATTATTTAGATGCTGCAAAAGTATCATCTTTAGAAGGGGATCCAATTGCTCTTATTTTACCTCATGCTGGTTTAATTTATTCTGGAAAAACATTAGCTTATGGTTTCAAAGCTCTTGAGGGTAAAATAATTGATACGGTTATTTTAATTGGGCTTAGCCATAGGGTTGATTTTGATGGTATAGCAATTTTTTCTTATCAAGGATTTAAAACTCCTTTAGGAACTTTAGCTATTGATAAAAAATTAACTGATGCGATATTATCAGCTGATAAGAAGATCTTTACTTATAAAAAAGCTTTTGAGAATGAAAATTCAATAGAAATCATTATCCCTTTTATCCAAATATTTTTTGACCAACCAAAAGCTGTATTATTAGCTATGGGTCGTCAGAGTTGGGAAAACATTCAAGTCTTAAGTCAAGCTCTTAGCAAAGTTTTAAAGGATGAGAGTAATTATTTAATTATTGCTAGCACGGATATGAGTCATTATCTTCCATTGTCTAGTGCATTAAAAACTGATCAGGACACTATTGAGTTGCTTAAGAAGATGGATCCTGAAGATTTATTTGCTTCTGCTATAGGTAAAAATCGTATGTGTGGTTTAGGTCCTGTAGTCTCATCAATGATTGTGGCAAAAAAAATCGGAGCGAATAAATTAAATATCTTGAATCAATCGAATTCAGCTGAAGTTAACCAAGATGAAAATAGAGTCATTGGGTATTTAAGCGCAGTAATGGTAAGAGGTAATAATAAAAAAATAGAGGAGAGTAGTAAAATGAAAGAGCTTCTTAATGCTGAGCAGAAGAAGAAATTGTTAAAATTGGCCCGAAATACAATTGCTTTTTACCTTGATAAAGAGGAATCTCCAGAGGTTAAGACTGATGAGGAGACTTTAAAAGAAGTAATGGGTGTTTTTGTTACTTTACGTAAGAATAATCAATTACGCGGTTGTATTGGGAATATTATTGGTACTAATCCTCTTTATCTTGGAGTAAAAAACATGGCTATTGCTGCAGCAACCCAGGATTATCGTTTTACGACTGTAACTAAAGAAGAACTAGAAGATATTCAGATTGAGATATCAGTTTTATCACCTTTAAAACAGATTACTAATATTGAAGAGATAATTTTAGGCAAGCATGGAGTTTTAGTAAAAGATGGCTATAGGAGTGGAGTATATTTACCTCAAGTAGCAACTGAAACTGGTTGGAATAAGGAAGAATTTATGAATAGTCTTTGTGGTCAGAAGGCTGGCATGGAACTAGACGCTTGGAAGAGTGGCAAGTGTGAGATATATATATTTAGTGCAGAAGTGTTTGAAGAATAATTTTTCCTCCTAGAAATATAATAATTCCTCCGCACTATAAAATAGCATAAAAGAAAAATAAGAGGTTGTCTATGCTTATCTTTATTGTTTTAGGAATAATTACTTCAATATTTCAATTAACTATTTTTAGAGAGTTTACTTATTCTCTAGCCAAGAATGAGCTAAGCCTTATGTTGGGAGTTGGAATATGGCTTGTTTCTTGTTCTTTAGGGAGTTTTCTTTTTAAGAAGAAAAAAACCTTAGCTCCAGTTACTATCTCAGTTCTTTTTGCCTTAATCTATTCTTTAGTAATTTTTGCTGTCCATTGGATTAAGTCTTTTTTTGGCTTAAGTTATTATGAGTCAGTAAGCCTAGGATTTGTAATTATTGCGGCAATTTGCCTTATTAGTCCAGTCGGTTTTTTAATTGGATATTCATTTAGAGTTTTTAGCCAGAATTATTTAGAAAAGCATTCACCAAAGGTGAGAACTTTTGCAAAGTTTTTTGCTTATGAAGCAAGTGGATTTTTTATTGGAGGCATTGCTTTTACATTTTTATTCTCTTCTTATTCCAATCCTTTTATTTTTACGGTTTTTTCTTGCTTGCTGTTGTTAGTCTTAAATTGTGAGGCAAGAAAAAAGATAATTTCTTTCTTGGTAATAATACTTATAGCTATAGTTTTTTTCTTTAGTTTTAAACCGATTTTAAAATTTGAATTAAAAGGGGCTAATATTCTTAAATTTGAAGGCTCAAACTATGGACCAGTTATTTTGGCAAAAAAATTTGATGTTGAGTCTTTGTATATTAATGGTTCATTAGTCTCTACCAGTGAAGATAAAGCTGAGAATGAGCAATTTATTCACAGTGTTCTTGCGGCTAATCCTAAAGCTAAAAATATTCTTTTTATCGGTTCTTATTTTTCTGGTCAAATTCAAGAAATACTAAAATATCCAATTGAAGAGCTAGATTGTGTAAATATAAATCCTGCTATTTCATCTCTAAGTATAAATAAGTTAAGGGCTAGCCAAAGAGAGCGGGTTAATTTTATTATTACTGATCCAAGATCTTATCTCAATAAAAATAGAAAGAAATATGATTGTATAATTATGAATATTCCTGCTCCTTTGAGTATAGCTTTTAACCGTTATTATTCTTATCAGTTTTTTCAACTAGTTAAGGAGCATTTGAATAGTCAGGGTATTTTTTCTTTTCGTATACCTTCCAAAACTGATATTTTAAGTCCACAATTCATTAGGTTCAATTCTTGTATTATAAATACTATAGATAGTGTTTTTAAGAGTAGGCTACTCATACCTTCAGATTCAATGATAATAATTAGTAGCTTAGGTAAAAAAAATAGTCCAGGTAACTTAATAGAAAATTTTAAAAGCTTAAATATTTCTACTGATTATTTTACGATTTATCATCTTAGGGATTCTCTTGATCCTAGTCGTATTACGTATATTGAGAAGATGCTTGATCGAAGAGTTGACTTAAATAGTGATTTTAATCTTTTGGGTTTCCTATATTATTCGTTGGTTGAACAAGCAAAGTTTTATCCACAGATATCAATAGATATTTCTATGGTAAGAAATATAGTGGTTATTATTTTTATTCTTTTAGTTATTTTTGCTAGTGGTCTTGGTTTTTCTAAGCGAAGACCATTATCTTTGTTTAATGCTTCAGTAGTTGGGTTTTCTTCAATTGGATTAAGCATAATAATTTTTGTACTTTTTCAGATTTATTCAGGAGCTCTCATCCAGAAAATGGGTATTTTAGTGGGAGTGTTTATGGCTGGGTTAAGTTTAGGTACGTATCTAGTTAACTTAATTAGTCAAAAGATATCTAAAATTAGATGGTCATTGTCATTTCTTTATTTACTTTGGTTTGTTTTTTTAATTGGGTTTTGGGTTGGAATAAAGTCTTTTGAAAATTATTATCAAATTGATTTTGTTTTTTATTTAGGATCATTGTTATCAGGAATGCTTACAGGAGCAGTTTATCCTATTCTTAGCGGTTTTGTTTTTAATCATAAAATTAATTTTAAAGATTTAGCACCATCTATTTATATGGCTGATTTAGCTGGAGCTGCTATTGGGACTTTTGTTTTTTCAATTTTTTTCATTCCTTTTTTAGGGGTAGGGCTTAGCTTATTAATGATTATGTTTTTAGTTTTTATTTGGGGATTAAGGGAGTTTATCTAATTAGTTCCAAATGCCAGGGATTTGGTGTCCACAAAAAGGGCATTTTCCATTCTTTAATAGATTTTCTATAACATTGTAGCCAATTCTTTTGATAATTGTTTTGGAACAATTAGGACAGATAGTATTCTCCCCAATTTGTTGAGGAATATTCCCAATATATATGAAGTTCATTCCTTCCTCTTCAGCTATTTTTTTAGCTCGTAATAAAGTTTTTAGAGGAGTGGGCGATAAGTTAGTTAGTTTGTAGAGAGGAAAAAACTTTGCAAAGTGAATTGGAGTATTAGGGCCTAGGTTTTTTTTAACCCATTTGCAGAGTTTGGTAATATCTTCGTTACTATCATTAGCACCAGGAATGATTAGGTTTGTGATTTCAATCCAAACCCCTTCTTCTTTTAGTACTTTTAAAGTGTTAAGCACAACATCTAAACTTCCTTGGCACATTGAAGCGTAGTATTTGTCGCTAAAGCCTTTTAAATCAATGTTAGCTGCTGAGAGATATTTAGCTATTTCTCTTAAGGGTTCCTCGTTTACGAATCCGGCTGAATGGATTACACACTTAATACCTTCAGCTCTGGCTAGTTTTGCGATATCTAACATATATTCATAGAATATAATTGGTTCGGTGTAGGTAAAGGCAATAGTTTTAGAATTACTTTCTTTAGTTAAAGCAATTATTTTTTCTGGTGAAACTATTTCAACTTTTATGTTTTCAGGGTCAAGTTGAGAGATTTCCCAGTTTTGACAGAATTTACAACGTAAATTACAACCAGCAGTAGCAATTGAGAATGATTTTGTTCCTGGATATACATGAGCTAATGGCTTTTTCTCAATAGGATCAACATGCAGGGCTACTGGTTGGGCATAATTTAATGTGTATAGTTTGCCATTGATATTTTTTCTTCCTCTACAGAATCCTTTTTGGTTTGGCGCCAGAATACATCTTCTTGGACAGAGTTGACATTGGATTTTATTTTCGCCTAAGTTGACCCAATATAGGGCTTCCTTTAGGGTGGAGGATGTGAGCTTATTATTAGCTAGGCTAGTGTTGAATTTTCCATTTAGCCCTAAAATTAGAAAGCTAAAAATTAAGCAAATAATAATAAGAAGTTTAGTATTGAACCTTTCCATAGTTTAATTTGTTGATCTAGCCTACCTCTATAGTGTATATGCATTAAAAGCAATTTTCAAGATTTAATAGGAAGAAAAATAAATATCAGCAGAGTTTGACAAAGAAGAATATATAGTATATACTTTAGTTAGTTAATAGTTAACTTAGTTAAGTATTAAGGGGGTTAATAATGGTTAAAGAAACAAAGATTTCAAGGTTTTCTGAAGATTTATCTGAAACAATAACTTATGTTCAGCGTTTGGCTAATTCAATGTTGAAGAAGCGATCTGATATTTTGTTTCAAGGTAAAATTACTGTTCCTCAGTATGTAGCTTTAGAGGCACTCAATACAGATAAGCCTTTAAAGATGAAGGACATTGCTAAAATTCTGAAGATTAGCCTTCCGGCTGTTACTGGTTTAGTAGGTCGCTTAGTAGCAATAAAATTGGCAAAGCGAGTTTATGATTCAGGAGACCGTAGAGTTATCTTTATTGTTTTGACTTCTAAGGGTAGGAAAATTCTTGAGCAGACTAAGTTGACTCGTAAAAAAATTATTTCTGAAATTTTCGGTGTTCTTAGTGAAGAAGAACGTCAGGTTTATTTGGGCATTTTACAAAAAATAAAGAAATCTTTTTATGATAAAACTAATGAAAAATAAATACAAATTAGTTTTTTATCTACTGTTTACAATAGGCTTGGGAATAAGTTTAATCACAGCTAAAGTTTATTCTCAAGACTTAATTACATCGTTAATAGAGATTTCTTTAAATGATGTAAGTAGATTGGCAATAGAGAATTCTTTGGATATTCAAATTGCTCAATACGATACCTATATAAGTAGAACTTCTCTTGATGATGCTCTTTCTATATTTGATACTATTTTTACTGCCGAAGCTGTTTACAATCGAGATAAAAAGAATCAAACTAGCAGTCTTGCCGGATCTGATACTAAGAAGCATTCATTCTCTCTTGGATTGGAGAAGAAACTTTCTACTGGAACAACTTTATCACTAGACGCTACAGCTACTAAGACTAGGACTAATAGTAATAGTATTTATAGTTCTTTAAATCCTTACAATGAGGCTTTGGTAGGATTAACAATAAAACAGGAATTAGGTAAGAATTTTTTTGGTTTAGCTGATCGAGCTGATATTAAACTAACTAAACTTGATATTGAAAATTCTGAGTTTACTTCTTTAGATGATATTGAAGAAATCATATATAAAGCTCAAAAGGCTTATTGGAATTTAGTTTTAAAAAATGAAGAAGTGGCAATAAGAGGGAATATTTTTGAAGCTGCAAAGAGATTACATGAAATTTATAAAAATAAATATTCAATAGGACTGGTTGAGGAAAGTGAACTTTTAGCCATAGAAGCTCTTGTTTACACTAGGGATAGTGATTTAACGGTGGCAAGATTAAATCAAGAAACCGTAAAAAATGATTTACTTTTTTTACTCAATAGAGGGGATTTTAAAGATAAAGTCAAACCTAAAGATCAGTTAAGCTCTGAACCGGCGATAGTTAATTTATATCAGGCTTTAGAAGAGGCGATTAACTCTCGAAGAGATTATAAACGGATAAAGAATGAACTCAAAAAAAGTGAAATTTATCTAGTGGTTAATAAAAATGCTCTTTGGCCGCAAATAGATCTTGAAGCTACTTTCGCTCGCAATAATATTAATTCTCAAAGAAGTAGCGCTTGGGAAGGCATACCTAATAATAGCAATGATCAGATAGCCCTGACATTAACCATTGAAGTTCCTCTTGAGAATAGAGAAGCAAAGTCAGAGCTTGAGAAAACAAGGTTAGAAGATGCTCAGCTTTTAATTCGTTTAAAAAGGATTGAGCGGCTTATCTTACAGGAAATTAACGACAAGGTTAATCAGGTCAATAGCAGTGATAATCAGATTAAGCTTTATCAATCAATAATTAAACTACACCAAAGAAAACTTGATAGTCAGATAAAACGTATTGGTTATGGACGTTCAAACGCTGATACTCTTATTCAATATGAAGATGATCTTCTTAAGGCAAGGTTGGCTTTAGCAACTAATTTTTATGTTTATAGAATTTCTCTTATAGAGTTAGATTTAGCTAAAAATGTTTTATTAGACAAGCATTGGAAGGAACCATTATAAAGGGGCAATTATGAAGATTTCAGAATTTTCAGTAAAACACTCACTGGTGATTAATCTTATTTCTCTTTTTGTAATTATTGCTGGGTTTTTCACGCTTTTTGTTTATAAAATTAGAAGAGAAGCTTTTCCTGAAGTTTCCTACGATATGGTAGTCGTTAATACTGCTTACATTGGCGCTGCACCTCAAGAAATAGAAAAATTAGTTACCATACCTATTGAAAAAGAATTGAAAGGGGTTGATGGAATCGAAGAGATGCAATCTACTTCTATTGAGAATGTTTCTAATATTTTGATAAAAATTAGCCAGGATGTAAGGGATAAGAAAAAAGTTGTTGACGATATTCAAAAGGCTGTTGATCGAGTTCGTGATTTACCTCAAGGGGTTGAAGACGATCCGACAGTTACTGAAATTACCTCTGGTGAAATTCCAGTAATTGAAGTTGCTTTGAGTGGAGAAGTATCTGAGGAAAAATTACAAGAATATGCTGAGGCCTTAGAGGATATTTTTGAAGATATTCCCGGAGTATCATCAATTGCTAAAAAGGGTTATCGTGACACTGAAGTTTGGGTTGAAGTTGATCCTGACAAGATGAAGGATGCTTATGTTAGTGTAAAAGAAGTAATGATTGCATTAAGCACACAAAACATGAGCATTCCTGGAGGAAAAGTGCGTGGTAAGGAAGAGCTTAGTATTAGAACTACCGGAGAATTTCATACTAAAGAGGAAATTGAAAATGTGGTTATTAGAGCTAACGAGTCTGGAAATTGGTTACGTGTTAAAGATGTGGCAAACGTACGTTTTTCTTTTGAAGATGAAGACATGATAAATAAAAGTTATGGTATGCGCTCAGTTAGTCTTACTGTTATTAAGAGGGCAACTGGTGATGCAATTAAAATTGTTGATCAGGTTAAGGAGAAAACTGATGATTTTTTTATTCCAGGTGATTCAAAGGTAAAAGTAGCCTATATAAATGATATATCTTACTATATTAAAAGGAGACTAGGGGTTTTAAAAAATAACGGGATTATTGGCATAGCCTTGGTTTGTGCAGTTCTTATGCTTTTTTTAAATTTTCGAATTGCTCTTATAACTACCTTAGGTCTTCCGATAGCTTTTTCAGCTACTTTAGCCATAATGGGATTTTTTGGTTTAAGTATTAATCTTATAACCATGTTTGGTCTAATTATAGTTTTAGGAATGTTAGTTGATGATGGAATCATTATAGCTGAGAATTGTTCTCGTTATTTAGAAGATGGCTATAGCCCTCGGGAAGCAGCAATTATTGGAACCCAAGAAGTAGCAAAACCAGTTACAACTACAGTAATTACTACAATTGCTGCTTTTGCTCCACTTATGTTTATGGGTGGGATGCTTGGTAAATTTATTTGGGGAATACCTTTAGTTGTAATGATTGCTTTAGTCGCTTCCTTGTTCGAAGCTTTAGTAATCCTACCATCTCATTTTGCTGACTTTATTAAGACTGGAAAAGAGAAGTTTAAATCAAGAAAAGATTTGCCATGGTTTAAAAAACTTGTCGATGTTTATACTAAGATAGTAAACAAAGCTTTAGATCAACGCTATTGGGTATTGTTGGGATTAATTATTTTACTTTTAGCTACTTTTGGTTTAGCAAAAGCCATGCCTTTTGTTTTGTTTGGTTCAGAAGAAGGGATTGAACAGTTTTCGATTCGAGCTGAAGCTCCGATTGGAACAAATATTTATAAGACTAATGATCTAATAAGTCAAATTGAAGATAAAGTTAAAGAGTTGCCTAAAGAGGAATTAGAATCTTATACTACCTCAGTAGGTTCAATTGGTGAAACTTGGATGTTTGATCCTTATGGTAAGTCAGGAGGGCACACTGCACAAATTACCGTATTTCTTACTCCTTATACTATGCGTAAGCGAAATGTTTCTCAAATAATTGATGATTTAAAAGAAAAAACTAAAGATATAAAGGGTTTTGATAAGTTTTATTTTGAAAAGCAGCAAGGCGGTCCGCCAGTTGGAAAAGCTTTAGCGGTTAAGATAAGAGGGGAAAAATTTGCAGTCTTAGAAGAGATATCTACAGAGATGATTGAATTTCTTGAAAATATAGAAGGAGTTGTGGACATTACTTCTGATTACGAAGTGGGAAGAGGAGAAGTTAGGGTTGTAGTTGATCCTGAACAAACAGCAAAAGCCTATCTTTCAGTAGGAGAAATTGCTACGTCTATTCGTAATGCTTATAAGGGAGGAGTGGCTACTTCTATTAAGCCGGTACAGGCTGAAGAAGAGATAGACGTTTTAGTACGTTTTCCTGAAAATTATCGGGATACCAAAGAAACTTTTAAAAAGATTCTTATTCCTAATAAATTTGGCAACCTTATACCTTTAACCAAAGTAGCACATTTAGAAGATAGGGTGTCCTTGGCTCGTATACAACATTTTCGTGGCAAAAGAGTAATTTCTGTTCGGGCAGATGTTGATATTAAGAAAATAACTCCCCTTAAAGCTAATAAACTTGTTGAAGAAGAATTTAAGGATATAGCTAAAAAATATTCGGGTTATCGAATAGAATATGGTGGAGAACAACAAGAAAATGTTAAGTCAGCAAAGGGATTCATTAGTGCTTTTGGTCTGTCAGCATTTTTAATTTTTTTAATATTGGCAGCTAATTTTAATTCTTTGATACAGCCATTAGTTGTTATGATGGCAATTCCTTTTGGTCTTATTGGGGTTATTTGGGCCTTTTTCTTTCATGGATTAAATTTAAGTTTTTTCATGATGATGGGTATTGTTGGTTTAAGTGGAATTGTTGTTAATGATTCTATTGTTTTGGTTGAATTTATTAATAATTTACGTTGTAAGGGAATTGAGCGAAGAATGTCTATTGTTAGCGCAGGTCAGTTAAGATTAAGACCAGTATTACTTACTACAATAACTACGGCTTTAGGTTTAACTCCAACTGCTTATGGTATTTGGGGTGGTGATCCATTTTTACGGCCAATGGCTCTTACCATTGTTTGGGGTATTATCTGTGCAACACTTTTAACTTTAATAGTTCTTCCCTGTATCTATGCTATCATTGATGATGTTACCTTAAAGCTTGCTGGGCATGTAACTGTAAAAAAATCTAGTCAACAAGAAGAGAATTAGTGATATAATACAACAATGATAGAAAAGGCATTTCTTTTAAAAATTTACGAAGCTGCGTCTATGCAACGTTGGAATGATCAAATTCGCACTGTTGAGCTGATTGAATTAGATAAACAGGCTCATAAAATGATTATTGCCTATTGTTTGGGTAAGTGTGAAGAAAGCAACCAAACGGAAGGTTTTAATTGGGTTGAGATAATTGAGGCTGGAATTTTTGAATTTCTTCAGCGCATTGTAATTACTGATTTAAAACCACCATTATTTCACAGAATAAAGGAAAATAAAAAACAATATAAACAATTAAATCAGTGGGCCTATAAAGAAATAAGTCCCTTTATAAAATCTTTAGGTAAAGATTTTTGTGCAAGATTTGAAAATTATTTGCATGATTCTGTGCGCAATGTAAATCGTAGAATTATAAGTGCTGCTCACTTTTATGCTACCAAATGGGAGTTTGATATTATTGAGCGTGCTAATCCTAATGGTTATGGGGTTGAGGAAATAAAAGAAGATATACGTTCTAAACAGAATAAATACCAAGACCTTGAGAGTATGCAGAGATTATTGTATTCTCAAGAGCTAAAAGATTTTGTAAATATTTGTGGTCAATTAAGATTTCAAATACGTTGGAGTCACTTACATCGAGTTCCTAAGACATCAGTTCTAGGCCATATGTTGCTTGTGGCAATGTTATCTTATTTATCTTCTTTATTTATAGGAGCTGATAACAAAAGAGCTGTGAATAATTACTTCACTGGTTTATTTCATGATTTACCAGAGGTTCTTACACGTGACATAATTAATCCAGTAAAAAGGGCAGTGCCAGGGTTAGGCGATTTAATCAAAGAATATGAACGAAGTGAAATGGAAGCCAAAATATACAAATTAATACCTAAGACTTGGCATCAAGCCATGCGTATGTTTACTGAGAATGAGTTTGACAATATTATAAACTCAAATGGTGTTATAGAAAGGGATGGGGAGCTGATTAAGGGCATAGATGAATTAGCAGCTTTCATTGAGGCTTATTTGTCATTGAGTAATGGTATACAAAATCAAGACATGGAAAAAGCAGTGTCTTCTCTTAAAGAAAAATATCATTCAAAAGTTATTTGTGGTATGGATTTTGGTCATATATATAGTGATTTTGATTGAGGGGGGTTGACTAAGAGTTAATTTTAAGGATAATAAGGGTGTTTAGCAGCAATAAACTACTTTATATTAGGAAAAAGGAGTGTTTATGGAATTAAAAGAAATTATTAAAAAGTGCAAGACTTTAAACATTTATGAAGAGAGATCTATTACTGATAATTATTATGAAGTTGTTTTTTATACCAAAGATACCAATCAGTGGAATCAGTTATTTACTGAAATTTTAGGTTTAGCGGCAAAGCCATATGGGGTTGAGCCGAGCCAAGGGGATATTACATTAACTCAAAAATATGGAGGGCTTCGTGAGAAGCAAACTTTGTTTAAAGAAGACAAGGGTGATGCTATTATGATTGCCATGTTTTGGCCTTGGCAGGATGAGGTTCGTACTACCATTAAAGTGGTTTTTATAAAAAAATAAATATTATGAAAATTTTTTTTAGTAAAATAAAAAATTTCCTTATTGGAGGAAAAAAATATAAGTGTCAGGTTTGTCAAAGAATGATTCATGAGAAGCATTCTTTGGAACATGCTAAAGCTGAAGAGTATCTGATTAATCTTATAAAAAAAGATCATCCTAAATGGAGCCAGAAAGACTCAGTTCCTCCAGAGTGTATTGAGTATTACCGCAAATTGATAAAACAATCCGAAATCTAATTTAATAAATTTCTAATTAGAAGGAATAATGTTTTAGGTTATAAAAATTCTAAGTTTGATTTGCGACCAATATTAGATGTAATATCTAAAGAATTTATTTCGTTTTTTATTTTTTTTGGTATAATCTTTCTAAGGGGAGGTATGAGTAATGAAATTAGCTAAGAAGTTTTTTATTTTGTTGGTAATGAGTATGTTTATTGGTAATATTTATGGAGAAGGAGTAGACATGGACGAAAAAGTAGTAGTGATAGAAACTAATCAAGGCATAATAGAAATTAAATTAATGCCTGATGTTGCGCCAAAGGCTTGTGAGAGTTTTATTGGCTTGGTAGAAAAGGGTTATTATGAAGGAATAATTTTTCATAGAGTAATAAAGGATTTTATGATTCAGGGAGGAGACCCTACTGGAACTGGAACTGGAGGCGAGTCATTTTGGGGAGTACCTTTTAAAGATGAAGTTATCAGTTCAGTAAAATTTGATAAACCAGGAATTTTGGCTATGGCAAATTCTGGTCCAAATACTAATGGAAGTCAATTTTTTATTACTACCATACCGACTCCTTGGCTTAATATGCGGCATACTATTTTTGGTGAAGTTGTTTCAGGGTATGATATAGTTGAAAAAATTAAAAACACAGCTGTTGGTGCTGGTGATAAGCCGATTGTAGAGCAAAAGATCATAAAAGCTTATCTAAAATAAAAGGAATAGAAAAGATGATGCGTTCAGGCAATCCTGCTCTTAAAGCAGATACATTTACAAAGGTAAGAAATGCCTCTTCAGGTAATACCATGAGTATTCAAGGTGCAGTTAATAAAACTTTTGTCTAAGTTGCAGAGTAGAAGATAGAATTTTTTATAGTTTTGAATATAAGGAGGATAATGAAGCGAATAATGATATTTATTGATGCGGAATATGTAGTTTCTAAAATGAGAGAATTACTTGGTAAGAAAAAAGTTATTCGACGTAATGATATTGATTGGAAAAATATAATTCAATGGGTAATTGCTAAAAGGCAGTTAGTTCGTACCTATTATTATTCTTCACGATTAAATCAGGAAGAGAATCTTCAAACTTTTCAAGAACAACAAGAATACTTAAAGCGTCTAAAGTTAAATATCCCTTATTTTGAAATCAAGTTGGGAAGATTAGTGCGAGTCCAAGGTGGGTGGGTTCAAAAGGGTATAGATGTTAAGATTGCTTTGGATATGTTTTCACATGCGGTTAAAGATCATTACGATACTGTTGCTTTGGTTTCTGGAGATTCAGATTTTGCTGAAGTGATTAGCGAGATTAAGGAACGCTATGGAAAACATGTTGAGCTTTATACTTTTGATAAATCAATTCATGAAGCCTTAAGACTTGCTCCTGATAAGCATATAGTAGTTAGCGGTCAAATTGGGCGTAAATATAGCTTTTGGTTTGATTAATCTAGCCATTTTTACCTTTTTTTAAAATTTTGCTCAATTCCTCAGTTATTGATTTTTCTAAAAAAAAGTTGATTTATCTTGGTTTATCAGTATAATAACGGTTTGTTGTGCTCTGAGTAGCTAAGGAATAGTAGTGTAGAAATATAGATTAGGAGTAAATATGAGTCGTCAAATAGAACTAAAAAAGGTAAGAAATATAGGGATTATGGCCCATATCGATGCTGGGAAAACCACTTTAACCGAGAGAATTCTTTTTTATACTGGTCGTTCCCATAAGATAGGTGAAGTACATGATGGTGCTGCTAAAATGGATTGGATGAAGCAAGAGCAGGAGAGGGGAATTACTATTACTTCAGCTGCTACTACTTGTCATTGGGGTGATCATAGGATTAATATTATTGATACTCCTGGGCACGTAGATTTTACTGTTGAGGTTGAACGAAGCTTGCGTATTTTAGATGGAGCAATAGCAGTATTTTGTGCTGTTGGAGGAGTTGAGCCTCAGTCAGAAACTGTTTGGCATCAATCTAATAAATATGAAGTACCTAAGATTGCTTTTGTAAATAAAATGGATAGAGTTGGAGCAAATTTTTTTGCAGTTGTTAAAAACATTGAAAATGATTTGGGAGCCAATGTAATCCCTTTACAAGTTCCTATTGGAGCTGAAGATAATTTTCGTGGGATCATTGATCTTATTGAGATGAAGGCTTATATTTACGATGATGCATCTTTAGGGAAAAATTTTCATGCAGAAGAAATTCCTGAAGAATACAAAGAGATTGCTGAAGAGCATCACCATATTATGGTTGAAAAAGCTGTAGAATTAGAAGATTCTATCATGGAGAAGTATCTTGAGTCCGAAGATAAAATTACAAGCCAAGATTTAATTTTAGCAATACGTAAAGGGACAATTGCTAATCAAATTGTCCCTGTGCTTTGCGGTTCAGCTTTTAAGAATAAAGGTGTACAAAGACTGCTTGATGCTATAACTTCATATCTCCCAGCACCTTCAGATTTACCTTCAATAAAAGGAGTTGATCCCCTAGATCGTGAAAAAGTTGTTGAAAGGTATCCAAATGATGATGATCCTTTTTCAGCATTAGCTTTCAAGGTTCAGACTGATCCTCATATGGGTAAATTAGTCTATTTTAGGGCCTATTCTGGAAAACTTGATGCTGGTTCCTACATTTATAATACGACTAAAGATAAAAAAGAAAGAGTAGGTAGAATTTTACAAATGCATGCTAATGAGCGTGAAAGCCGTGCTACTATTTATGCTGGCGATATTGCAGCAATTATTGGTTTAAGTCATACTGTAACTGGAGATACATTATCTAATCCAGAACATCCAGTGCTTTTAGAAGCCATTGAATTTCCAGCACCAGTAATGTCAATTAGTGTTAAACCGCAAAGTCGATCTGATCAGGATAGAATATCAAAAGCTTTATTAAAATTAGCTGAAGAAGATCCAACATTTATTGTTCATACTGATGTTGAAACTGATGAAATGATTATCTCTGGTATGGGTGAGTTACATTTAGAAATTATTGTTGATCGCTTAAAACATGAGTTTAGTGTTGAAGCAGTAGTTGGTCAACCTAAAGTAGCCTATAAAGAAACAATGTTAAGCGTAGTTACTCAAGATTATAAACATTCTAAACAAACTGGTGGGCGTGGCCAATATGGTCATGTAGTTATGGAAGTGTCTCCAGCTAAACCTGGAGAGGGCTTTGAATTTAAAAATTCTATTACTGGTGGAAAGATTCCTAAGGAATATATCCCAGCAGTTGAAAAAGGTGTTATTTCGGCGATGCAAAGAGGTATTTATGCTGGATATCCGGTTGTTGATATAAAAGTTAATCTTATTGATGGATCTTACCATGACGTTGACTCTTCAGAGCTAGCTTTTAAGCTTGCTGCTGCTGAGTGTTTGAAAAAAGCATTTATGAAAGGTGTTCCGGTTTTACTTGAACCACATATGTCTTTAGAGGTTCCTACACCTGAAGAGTATGTTGGTGGAATTGTCGGGAATATTTGTTCACGTCGAGGAAAGGTTCTAGGGATTGATAGTAAAGGTAGCCAACAGATAATTTCTGCAGAAGCGCCTCTTTCAGAGATGTTTGGCTATGCCACAACCCTACGTTCTTTAAGTAGTGGTAGAGCGGCTTATTCAATGCATTTTGAAAAATATGTAGAAGTGCCAGCAGCTATTTCTGAAAAAGTTATTGAAGAGAAGAAAAAGAGAGAAGAGAAGTAAGTATCTTTTAAAGGGTATTTACTTCGTTAGAGATACACGGTTATCCAAGAATAATCTATTTCTAATGGGGTTTATTTATCTTTTTTATTTGTTTAATTACATCTTGCGTAGTATTTTCTGGCGTAGATGCTCCCGCAGTTATTCCTACACTCGATATTCTCTTAAACCAGATTGGTTTGATTTCATTTTTTGATTGAATCCAAAAAGTTTGCTTATTGATTGATTTTGATATCTCGTATAAGCGTTTAGTATTAGCACTAGTTTTGGAACCAATAATAATCATAAGGCCATTTTTAGCAGCCATATTTTTTATTTCTTTTTGTTTTGTTCGAGTTGGTTCGCATATGGTGTTGAAGAACCTTAGTTCTTTAATATGTTTTTTTAGAACCTTGACGATTTTTAAAGTTTTTTCTAAATTTTGTGTAGACTGAACAATAACTGCTCCTTTAGTAATTTTTTTAACTTTTTTGCTTATGTCTTTGCTGTTATCAATTACTAGGGCTTTTTTACTTAATTGTCCTAATATTCCTTGCACTTCATCATGTTTCTTGTCACCAATTATTATAATTCGA
Organism: Candidatus Susulua stagnicola; assembly: GCA_030765735.1. Taxonomy (GTDB): domain Bacteria; phylum Omnitrophota; class Gorgyraeia; order Duberdicusellales; family 4484-171; genus Susulua; species Susulua stagnicola. The sequence goes on from JAVCBZ010000043.1 coordinate 28,405, forward strand.
TAACCCTTTTTTTCGTTTTCTTTAGCAATTTTATGAATTTCGCAAACCATAGGACAGGTAGCATCAATTATTTTGTAGCCAAGATCTATAACTTTTTTATAATTATTAGTTGAGGTACCGTGGGCTCTTATGAGAAGAATCTTTCCTTTGCCTTTGCCTAGGCGTTTAATTTTTTTAATTCCAGCTTTTTTAACTTGGTTTACTACTTCTTCATTGTGGACAATGTCACCAAGCATTTCTACTCGTTTTTCTTTTTTAGCAGTTTCAAGAGCAATTTCTAAGGCTCTTTTTACTCCGAAACAAAATCCAGCAGATTTGGCAAGATTAATTCTCATCTTGTCCTAATTCTTGGGCATATAAAGATAGTAGATTCCTGTATTTTTTCTTCATTTTAATAGTTTTGATTACAATTTTTGCTTTTTTAGTAAGGTTATTAATTTCTTTTTGAACATAATTTAGAGCTCCTGATTCTTTTGTGATCCTTCGTATCTTTAGCAGGTCAGTTTTGGTTACTTGTTTTTTATTAAGAATACTTTTTATTAAGGATTTATTTTTTTTGCTAGTGTGATTGTAAGCATGCCAAATTAAGAGGGTTTTTTTTGATTCTTGAAGATCTGATAAAGTTGATTTACCGATTTTTTTCTCATCAAAAAACATGCTCAAGAGATCGTCTTTTATTTGAAAAGCTCTTCCAAGATAAAGACTAAATTTAGAAAGCTTATCGATTTCACTTTGCTTGGTCCCAGCTAAAATTGCACCCATTGAAAGGGGGGAGGCAAAAGTATAGTGAGCAGTTTTGTAATCGTAAATTTTGTAAATATCTTTTTTCTCTATTTCTTCAATGTTTTTTATTCCTGAAAGAAGCTCAATGAATTCTCCGCAGCCAGTATGAACTGTAGCTTTAATAAATCTTTGCAAGGCTTTTTCTTTACGATTGGAATTCTCTTTTATTGAGAGAAAGGATTTAATTGCTAAAGCATAAATAATATCTGCAGCTACAATTGCTAGGTCTTGGCCGTTAAATTTAATATTATTATGTTTAGCTAGAAATTTATCAAATACTTTATGTAATGATGGCTTGCCTCTACGGGTGTTAGATTTATCAATTATGTCATCATGAATAAGGAAAAAATCATGGAGCAGTTCTACTGAAAGAGCAGATTCATATAAACCAGAAACTTTTTTTTTGCTGAAACCCTGATATCCGACAATGAATAGGGTAGGTCTTATTCTTTTTCCATCCCTTAAGATAAAATCACTAATGTTTTTAAATAATAGGGGGGATATAGTTTCTAAAGAGTAGGCTTTATTAGTTTTTTGCAAGAATTTACTAAGCTGGATATCAATTTTTTTCTTTATTTGGTAAAGCATTGTTTTATATTAACATACAATAATATCAGAGGCAAATTAAAAGTTTTTAAAATATCTTGCGCTTTTTCTAGATAATAATAAAATGCGTTTAAGTCTAGAGCGAGTATTGCTTGGGTAAAGGAGGGTAATAAAAGAAAGTCAAAACCATTAGTGTGCGTAATTTGTAAGGGAGATAAGAAAATCCAGCTGGAATCTTTAGTGATTATTTTTTTCTTTGCTGGTTTTTCACTTCCGAATATACTAAAAGTTTTAGTTGAGAGTTTCGATATTAAGTTAATTGGAGATGTTAAAAGTGATGTTAGTGCAATGGTTGGAAAAGCGGAGGTAGCAAGATAAGCTAACTATAATGAAAGAAATTCATGTGACACTTAGTGAAAGAATAAAACGAACTTCAACAATTGAAAGTTTTAGATTTAAGTCTGATGAAAGAGCAGAGTTTTTACCTGGTCAATTTCTTCAACTTATCCTTGATCAAGAAAATAGGAATAATTCTGATTTGAATAAATATCTTTCCTTTTCTTCAGCTCCGAATAAGGATTATTTTGAAGTGACTAAGAGAATATCTGACAGTAAATTTTCTCAAACTTTGAATAAGTTTAAAATAGGTGACAGTATTTTGATCAAGGCTTCAATGGGGAATTGTGTTTTTAAAGATGAATATCCAAAAATTGGGTTTTTAATTGGTGGAATAGGTATAACTCCAGTTATTTCAATATTGGAATATATTATGAGTAAAAAACTTGATACTGACGTTTGGTTGTTATATTCTAATAAAACTGAGAAAGATACAGCTTTTAAAGCTCAAATCGATAACTGGAGCCAGGAGAATCCAAAAATTAAATTAGCATATATCTTTACTGATTGTGTTTCTAAAGATAATAAGTGTTTTTCTGGTAAGATTAATCAGCAATTCATAAGGGATAATGTCAGTGACTTTAAACAGCGAATTTTTTTTATTTTTGGATCACCAAACATGGTAGCAGCAATGAAAAATATTTGTCTTGAAATTGGTTGCAATGAAGATATGGTAAGAGTAGAGAATTTCATTGGTTATTAAAAAGGAGGTAACAATGGGGAGTATAAAAGGAACAAAGACTGAAAAAAATTTATTAGCGTCTTTTGCTGGAGAGTCACAAGCTAGGAATCGTTATACTTATTTTGCATCAGTTGCTAAAAAAGCTGGTTATGAGCAGATTGCAGCTATTTTTTTAGAGACAGCTGAGAATGAAAAAGAACATGCTAAGAAATTTTTTAAGCTTTTAGAAGGTGGTGAGGTTGAAATTACTGCTAGCTATCCAGCAGGGATTATTGGTGATACGATTGAAAATTTGGAAGCTGCTGCTAGTGGTGAACATTTAGAGTGGACTGAGCTTTACAGAGAAGCTGAGGCAGTTGCTAATGAAGAAGGGTTTTCTGAAATTGCTAATTTATTTAAACAAATTGCTAAGGTTGAAGCAGAACATGAAGAGAGATATCGTAAATTAGCTAAGAATATAAAAGACGATAAAGTGTTTAAAAAAGATACAGTGATTAAATGGA
>JAVCBZ010000095.1 GCA_030765735.1 Candidatus Susulua stagnicola
GCGCCTGTAGCTCAATTGGATAGAGCAACGGCCTTCTAAGCCGTAGGCTGTGTGTTCGAATCACACCAGGCGCATATATGCTTGTAAACGTCTTGCAAAGGTACATTCTATCGCCGGTTTAGGTCAGGTCTAAATCGATAGGCTAAATAAAAAAGAGGAGAAATATATGAAGAGGGTAGTAAAAAGGATTTTGATTACAATAAGTGCAATAATAATTATTGTAATTATACTTCATATTGCGCTTTTTACTTTTATTAATATGAAAGGACAAGATCTGATTATCGGGGGCTTAAAGGATAATCTTGGCTTGGAAGCAACTATAGACTCTTTATCTCTTAAATTTCCTTTTAATCTAGAAGTTAATAATTTCAAATGTGAAGCTTTGTCTTTTAAGAAAGGAAATGTTTCTCTTGGATTCCTTAATCCTTTTACTCGCAACATAGGTTTAAGCAAGATTTATTTAGATGGCCTTGATTTAAGGATAGTTAAAGATAGAGATGGAATCTCTATAAGCCAATTTTCTAAAGATGAACTTAAAGATAAAGAGAAAGTGGTTTTATACCAAAATAATCCAGACCTTGATGAGTCTAATCCTGAAACTAAATCTGGGGTAAAAGAAGATAAGTCTAAGTCTAAAGATAAAAATTTTTCTATTGCTATTGGGAACCTTTATCTTAAAAATTCTAGAATAGAAGTAAGTTATCTTATAAAGAAGAGACCTTTTAATATTGTTTTTAGTGATCTTTCTTTGAGGGTAAAAGGCTTTACTTATCCTAATTTAAGTAGATTTTATGTAAATTTAGATACTGCCTTGAGTTCATCTTCTCAGGAAAGTGAAAAGATAAGTAAGTTAGGTGTTAAAGGATGGGTTGATCATAATAATAAGAATATGGATGTAGATATAGATATAAATGATTTTGATTATTTTACTTTTAGTAAATTTTACTCTCCTTTTTGGAGACCAAATAATTTAAGATTAAAAGAGGCAGTTCTTTCTTTTAAGTCAAATCTTAAATCTGAGGAGAATGAGTTAGCTATTGATAATTTACTAACTATAGAAGGAGTAGAGTTTATTGAAGAAGAGAATGAGGAGGAATCTTTCCAAGCTAAGACCGTAAAAACAGTTATTTCTTTTCTTAAAGGAGATAAAGATAAGCCTACTCTTCGTTTTAAATTAATAACAAGTATGGATTCGCCTAAATTAGATTTTTCTTTACTTAAAGATAAATTCATGGAGGCAGCAGGTATTGGACCTTTAGGTGCAATAGAAGGGGCTGTTGATAAAATAAAAGAGAAAATTAAGGATTTAGAAAACACAACCGGAAATAGCGTTGGTGAAGTTTTAAAGGGTATAACTAAAAATTTAGAAAACATTTTTAAAACTGATAGCCCCGAATAATCTAAAGAAGATAAAGAAGATGCTTCTTTAGATGATGAAGCTCCTCAAGAATAGAATGTATTTATTTTTTGGTGTACTAAAATATTAAAAAGTTATTTCTATGGTGGCTATAGTGTAGCGGCAGCACAAGAGATTGTGGTTCTCTTAGTACGGGTTCAACTCCCGTTAGCCACCCCATTTCTTCGCTCTTCTTCGTCCTTTGGACTTCGAAGAGCTTCGAAGTGCAAGCGTTGATAATTGGCGGGAATCGAAGAGGTCTGTGAGCGAAGAAGTGACAGAGGGGACTGACAGAGGGGACGGTTCTCTGTCTTCAAAGTCATTACGTACCAAGCAGTTATGAATAGACAATTATTTTGTTATCTTTATAAATAAAGAAAAATGCCAATTGTTAATAGAATTGTAATTTATAATGGAGTGTTTATAACTCATTGTGCTGGTTAGTGATAGAAGCAGGAGAACCGTCCCCTTTTTAAATGCTGAAAAATTGAATTTCGCGTAAATAAGCTAAAAATAGCTCATAATCTTTCAGTAATTGAATTTTCTTGCTAATAGCTCATAATCCCATTATAATAAATGCTGGCATAGGGGAGAGGTTTTTCCTCGATTCATATTACAGGGACCCCCATTGTTTTTTGGTTGGTAATTTTTTAATTTTGTGAATATTTTTAAGTATATTAATATAATATTAAAATAAAGGATTAGTATAGTATGATTTGGTTTTTATTGATTTTAATTAGTTTAGCTGTGGTTTTAGTGATAATTGCTTTTTTACCGCCAAAGGCTAAAGCAGTAGATGATCTTGAAGTTAATTTTCAGAATAAGACTGAATTTGCTATTAGCCAATTAAAGGAAAGAGTTCTTTCTTTGGAGAGTGAGTCTAGTAGTGTAAACAAATTATGTTTGTCGATAAAAGAAGATTTATTCAATTTAAAATCTAATGACTTAGCTTCTATTATTAAGCTTTTAAAGGAAAAAGAAGTTTCTGAACAAAAAGTTATTTTACCGGTACAGCAAAACGAGAAACCCCAAGAGCAGGGAAAGGCAATAGATTTTTTTAAAAAAGAGATAGAGGAATTATCCCATAAATTGATAGATTTGACCTTAGAGATTAAGAGATTAGAAGAAGAAGGAGAGAAGAAAGATTGGTGTATTGATGGGCTAAAAAGAAAAGA
>JAVCBZ010000009.1 GCA_030765735.1 Candidatus Susulua stagnicola
CGTAAGTTAGGCAATAGGTTGATATATGTTTTAACCCTAAAGAAGTCGCTTGTTTTAACTCTTTGCCCCACTCAGGTAATGTCTCTCCACTTACACCAAAAATTAAATCAATTCCTATATCTTTAAAGCCAACTTTCTTAGCTAATCGTATTGCTTCTATTATCTTGTCTCGATTATGGATTCTTCCTAAGCGTTTTAGCTTCTGGTCAGAAAAGGATTGTGCGCCAATACTAAGACGATTAACTCCACTATTATAAAACAATTCTAATTTTCTCTGATCTACACTCTCAGGATTAACCTCAATTGTAAACTCATCAACCTTAGCGCTTATCTTGCTTAGCGCTTTTAATAATTTCTTTAATAAAGAAAACTCTAAAACACTTGGGGTACCACCGTCAATATAAAGAGTATAAAATTTACTATTCAAGGATTTTATCTGCTTGCAAATAACATCTATATAAGCATTAGCCAAAAGCTTATCGTAACAACAACTATAAAAGTCACAATAAGAGCACTTCTTTTGACAAAAAGGTATGTGGATATATAAAGATTTATTCATTTTGTGTTATAATTATACAAAATGGTTAGACTTTAGTCTACTAAATCTTTAATTAAAAAAAATAATGAAAAACCCTTTCTTTAGTGTAATTATACCAACTTGTAATCGTAAGGATTTCTTGCCAATTACGATTGAATCAGTTCTCAACCAAAGCTATACCGATTATGAACTAATTATCGTTGACGATGGTTCAAGTGATGAAACAAAAGCTATAATAAAGAAACTCTATAACAACAATAAAAAGATTATCTACACTTATCAAAAACATCAAGGCGTCTCTTCAGCAAGGAATAAAGGTCTAATCAAAGCAAAAGGTAAATTTATATCATTCCTTGATTCTGATGATCGTTTTCTAAAAAATAAACTGCTGATTTTCCACGATTATATAAACAAAAATCCTAGTTATAAAATATTCTATAGTGAAGAAATATGGTATCGAAATGGTAAGTTTTTTTCACAAAAAGCTCATCATAAGAAGCCTAACGGTTTTATATTTAGCCACTCTCTTAGACTATACTCTGTAGGTTTATCTACAGCAGTTTTTAGTCGAGATATTTTTAAAAGGATCGGTTATTTTGATAAGAATCTCCCAGCTTGTGAAGATTATGACTTATTACTACGAATAAGCTCAATCTACCCAATATTCCTTATTCCAGAATATTTAACTATAAAAGAAGGTGGTCATGCTGATCAACTATCAAAAAAATATCCAGCTATGGATAAATTTCGAATTTATGCCTTAGAAAAAATCTTAAAAAGTAAAAGTCTTTCTATGATTAATTATCAATTAGCCTATCAAGAGCTTAAAACTAAGTGCGATATTTATATTAAAGGTGCAATAAAAAGAGGTAAGAAAGCTGAAATTAATTACTATAAAAATCTTTGCAAAAATTTTTTAATCCATTAAACTATAGTAAAACCGAAATGCAAAATTCAACTATCCTTCAGCAAAAAATTCAACAAAAACTTGGTCTTAAGCTAAATAGAAACCAATTCCGTGAAATTGAACGTCTAGCTTTTGAGATAAGTAAACGAGATAATATCTCTTATGATAAAGTTTTAGAGCCTTTAGAAAAAAAAGCTGGCTTTATTAAATTTAGCAGTAAACTCAAATTCTTTTTCTTAAAAAACACCCTGATTAAATACCGTTTTCCTCAAACATCACAAAATCAAAAAATTGACCAAAAAAACATCTTCTTAAGCAAAGTAAAACAACCTTTAAATGATAACTGGCAAGTAAAACCTCCGTTTAAACCTTTAAAAATATTTGTAGAAACTGAGGTTATTAAGAGCCAACTTTTAACTAATTTTCAGGAAAAATTTCCCAATATCGAAGTTGAAGAAATTGACTATTATAGCCGCTATGTAAAAACAAATAAATTTACTATTTCAGAATTAAAAAAACCACTTGTTTTTATTGTCAAAGAAAGAGGTGACTTTATAAAAAGGTGTCCCTGTACTAAAAAACATTTAACTTGCGGTTATTGGATATTTAACTTAGGTTTTGGTTGCCCTTTTGATTGCTCTTACTGTTATCTTCAACAATACAGTAATTTTCCAGGACTAATCTTACCCGCTAATACAGAAGATTTCTTTACTAGCTTTGATAAGTTTTCTAAAAATCTTAAAAAACCAATAAGAATTGGAACCGGTGAATTTTGTGATTCTTTAGCTCTTGACCATATAACCGAATATTCAAAAACTTTGGTTCCTTATTTTATAAATAAAAAAGTTTTGTTTGAACTTAAAACAAAGAGTGATAATATCGCTAATTTATTAACTCTGAAATCTTCGCCCAATATTATTGTATCTTGGTCTCTAAATCCTGCTTCTACAGCTAGAAAAGAAGAACAAGCTACGGCATCCTTAGACCAAAGACTTGAGGCAGCAGCAAAAGTTCAAAATGCTGGATTTGGCGTTGGATTTCACTTCGACCCAATTATTCATTTAGATAATTGGCAAAAATTATATGGTGAAGTTATTGATAAGTTATATTCAAAACTTAAAAAGCCTTTCGCTTGGATAAGCTTAGGCACCCTACGTTCTAACCGCCAATTAAAAACAGCTACAGAACTCCGCTTCCCTGAAAGTAATATTTTTTATGGAGAATTATTTTTAGGAGAAGATAAAAAATTGCGTTACCCTGATTTTATAAAAGAAGAAATTTATCAAGAAATAATTAACAAGATAAAACAGTATGATCAGAAAACACCAATTTATCTATGTATGGAAGACAAACAAACATGGGATAAGATAAAAGGTTTGGTTCCTTCCAACAATATCGAGAATTCTCTAATTTAATAAAGTTTTTTGATTTTAACCGGCGAGAAGTAATGATTTATTATTTTACGCCAATTATAACCATCTCCAGCCATACCTACTGCCCCATCTTGACACATACCAGTTCCATGACCAAATCCAGCTCCCCAAAATAAAAGCATTGAAGTCTGACCCTTGCCTGATAATTTCTTCTCTATCTTAAACGCACTACTCCTTAGACGATCAAAATAATTTCTTATAGCTAAATTACCCTTTAAGCTTTTGCTATCTGTAGAAGTAACAATTTCTATTTCCGTATAATGAAAACACTCACCTTTCTCCTTCAAAATAATATTTTTTAAATTTTCTATTTTTCCTCCAAAAGCAATAGAAAAATCTTCCCTGTCATAGACTCTCTGCCAACGAAATTTACTTCCCCTATTCTTCGAACAAAAAGCTAATGGAAAATTTGAAAACCATTCTTCCTCGCTATAAGCTGACTTAGGTATATCTAAATTAAAACTATCGATCTTTTCTTCCATATAGTTGCATTTACCAAAAGTATCTGAGGCTAGACAACCTCCACAATTAGCATGAAAAAGTATATCTATTGGTTTATCATTGTAAACTATAACTTCTCCTCTAGTGTCTCTAACTGCAGCTATAGTAGCAGGAGTCTCAGCTGATATTCCCTGGTAAACTTGGCAATGTACATGAGGGCAAAAGTTAAACCCTTCTTTTTGATGTCTTCCTAAATTCCGAAAAACAAAGGTTCTAGCTGCAACTGCTTGAGCTCTAAGAGCTTGTGAAGGAGAACTCGCTGGCATCTCAGAGGACAAAACTCCATATAGATATTCCTCAACACTTAAGATATTGATTAAAGTTAGACCCTTCTCGCCTATTATTACTTTCAAATCACCACGATAAGCTCTGTCTCTTTGTTTATACCAAAAATTTGCTTCTCCAGAAGGAAGACTTAATATATAAAACGGAGATTTTTTTTGATTAAGATCTAAAGAAATAATATTAACCCGATTAAAAAAAGTTTTATAGACTTCTTTACTTTGATAATCTTTTAAAATCATTTTATTTTTTTTAAAACTAAAATTATAAAATTTATTAGCTAAACCTGAATAGAAATCATTGTCATTGCTAATTGAGAAATCACTAGGAGAAAAAAATGAAAACTCTTTAGCTTCTTTAATCAGACCAATTCTAACTACAGGAATATCCTTTTCCTGAACATATGAAGCTAATTCAACTTTTTTTCTCTTCTCTTCTTTGGCCTTCTTCCTTAACTTAAAAAAATCTTCTCCTAATTTTTGCTTAACTACTTTAAATTTTTCACTAATTAAATTTACTCCAGGATAAAAGTTTATTGCTTTAGCTAAAAATTTATAGGCTTGCTTGTAATCAGAGCGCTGGTAAAAGCACTCACCTAAGTAATAATAAGCTAATCTTATACTAGGATCAAACTTAATAATTCTGGAGAAGTATTTAGTAGCTTTCTTATAATCACCTTTTTTTCGATAAATTTTTCCTAATCTAAAATAAGCAATTGAGTTTTCTCTTAATCCTAAAGACTTCAGATAATTTTCAATTGCTAAGTTATCGTTATTTAAATCCTGATGAATTAATCCTAAATAAACAAAACTCTGCCAATCTTTGCTTTCTATACAATTAAAAGAATCTAAGGCTTGGCTACTATGCCCGGAAAGAAATTCTAATCTAGCCCGACATTTTAATATTTGATTATTCTTGCTAAACCCTTTAGCAGTTTCTAAAACATCTATCGCCCGTTCATATTCTCCAGATTCTTTAAAAATAACCGCTGTATCTAAATAATCTTTTACAGTATTTTCGGCAAATAGATTAGAAGAAATAAATAAAATAGAAAATAAAAAAAATAAAGCTAGCGATCTCATAAAAGGTAAAATCGTAATAATTGAATTTATTGAGGTATTTGGGAGCACTTTTCTCTCCCTAACACAGGAATTCTCCACTTTTTTGCCAAAAACAAAAATTCCTGCTTTTTCAAAATGATTACTTTATTTGTCTCTAAAATTAAAGCTGCAGCTTTAATATGTTTAAGAAGTTTTAAGGTAGAAATACCTACCACTGGAACATCAAATCGTAAATCTTGATTAGCTTTAGAAAACTTTAAAACAATACATCCACGACCAGCCAATTTATAAGCACGTTTAATAGTCTTATCGGTTCCTTCCAAGGATTCTAAGGCTATAACCGCTCTTGATTTTACAGATATAGTTTGGCCTATATCTAATTCGACGAATCTTGATATTGCACCTAAACCAAAATCAAGGTCTTTTGTTGTAAATTGCGATAAAGACAAACTATTCATAGTCCCAGATGAAGCTAAATCATCTTTCAAATATAAAGTAGAATCTATAAATTCAATCCCTACTTTTTCAAAATAAAAAATTATCTTATTAAAAATATTATGAGGCCTAAAATCTTGGCTCTCATTTATCAATAAAGTTAATTCTTGGTCCCAGTATTTTTTTTTAAAAATATAGGAAGGATTAATTTGCCCAGCCATAATGCATTTGTGTACCTCTTGTTCTTTTATTGATTTTCTTAATGCTGAAAGCGAACCCACAGAAAACCAATAACACTTATCTACATATTTGCTAATCTGTTTAGAGGTTTGACCTTTAAAGCAAAAAGCAATAATTTCACAATTTTTATTCTTTTCTTTGATTCTTTGGGCAAGAATTAAAGGCAAACTTCGATTACCAGCAATAATCCCTAATTTCTGATTCATTTACTTATGCCTCTTCTTGAGGATAAAATAAACTCAAAAAGGTAATCTAATTCTTTTAACTGAGGTAAATCTCTTTGAACCAATTCTCGGCTCTGAGTTACTGAATGGTTCTCAAAAAATATTATTTTAAAAGCTTTTTTTAATATCCTTATTGTAGAAGATGAAAACTTTGCTCTCTTTAATCCTAATAAATTAAGCCCACAAATTGTAGCTGGATGACCATCACACATTGCATAAGGCGGCATATCTTGAACAACCTTAGAACATCCACCAATTATTGAAAAATCTCCTAAACGACAAAACTGATGTATCGCGACCAATCCACCAATCACCGTTTTATTGCCTACTGTTACATATCCAGCTAAAGTAGCAGAATTAGCAAAGATGTTTCCATCACCAACTGTACAATCATGGGCAACATGAGAATAAGCCATTATAAGATTATCGCTACCAATAGTTGTTTTTGACCCTTCATCAGTTCCCGGGTTAATGGTGACAAATTCTCTTATTTTATTATTATCTCCAATAATTAAAAAACTCTTATCACCTTTATATTTTAAATCTTGTGGAATATTGCCAACTACAGCGTAAGGAAAAATATGACAACCAGACCCAAGCTCAGTATAGCCTAAAACTTGAGCGAAAGAATCAATAACACAACCCGAGCCAATTTTAACATTTTCTCCAATTACTGCATATGGCCCAATTTTAACACCCTCAGCTAACTGGGCTTTTGGACTGACCATAGCTTTAGGATCAATTTGAATATAATTTTCCATACTACCTTCTTATTAATAATATCCTACTATCTTAACAATATTAATTATATCAAAAAATCGAAATGAGGCAACAAAAAAGGAAAAGGGAAGATTTTAAGCATTAACTAGAGCAAACATAAGTTCAGCTTCAGCTACCACCTTTTCATTCACAAAAGCCTTAGCTATAACCGAACCAGTTTTGCTTCGTATCTTTCCAGAAACTACCTCCATGACCAGTTGATCGCCAGGCAAAACAGGTTTTCTAAATTTAATATTATTTGCTGCCATAAAATATGCCAATTTGCCTCTATGCTCTTGGCAAGCTAGCATAAGCACCCCCCCAACCTGAGCCATTGCTTCAACAATAAGCACGCCTGGCATAACAGGCTTGCCAGGAAAATGTCCCTGAAAAAAATATTCATTCATGGTAACATTTTTAATGCCTATAGCTTTTTTACCTTTTTCAAGATCAACCACTCTATCTACAAGCAAAAAAGGATATCTATGGGGTAATATTTGCATTATTTCCTCAGCACCAAGCTCATTCTTCTGATCAATAAAGAATGTCTGAGATTTTATTCCAGCACTCCGAGTTCTTTCTTTATATTTAAGTAGTTTTTCTAATAATTTTATATTCAATGAATGTCCACCTCTAATAGCAATTATATGTCCTCTAACTGGCCCAGCTAAATATAAGTCTCCAATTAAATCTAAAAGCTTATGTTTAACAAATTCATTGTCAAGTCTTAACTCATTGTCTAGTACCTTTTCATTAGACACAACCAAAGTGTTCTTATAATTTGCACCTTTTCCTAAACCAATGTTTAGCAAAGGTTGAACTTCAGATTCTAGGCAAAAAGTTCTAGCTTGATAAAGATCATCTTTTAAATTACCATCAATTACTATATCAGCATAACCAGAACCGACTACAGGATTATCATAACTTAAAACATACGATATTCGTAAACTAGGATAAGGCAAAATTACAATGCTTGTTGAGCCTTCTTCAACCCATAAAGGCTCTTTTATTATTAAACGATTACGAGGAAAATCCTGTTCTTGATGTCCAACTTCTCTTATTTTTTCTACAAAATCTTTAGCACTTCCATCTAAACCTGGGACTTCTTCCCCCCAAATATTTACTTGAACATTATCAATACCTAAAAGATGTAGCGCAGCCATAAGATGCTCAATAGTATGTACATATACACCATTTGCACCTATAGAAGTACGTCTAAGAAATTTATCAGGATCTGAAACAGAACAAAAGTTAGCTTTAATCAAAGAAGCTGATTCAATATCCTTTCTCAAAAAAATTATTCCTGTATCTGCAGATGCTGGTAAAAGCTCTATCTTACTCTCTTTCCCAGTATGGAGTCCTATACCCTGTAATATTATTTTACTCTTAATTGTTCTTTGATTTTCCACGCTCATTATTATTTTTTCTCCTCTAACCTATTGATTTTTTCTTCAAGTTCTTTTATTTTTTTATAAAGTCCCGGTAAACGTTGTAAACAAGCATTTACTTTTAATGCTGTCTGATGAGGTTTTGCTGGATACCCAGAAACCTTAATCCCAGCAGGAACAGATTTTGTTACACCAGCTTGAGCAGCAACAATTGCCTTATCCCCAATACGAATATGCCCAACTATACCAGCTTGACCAGCTAAAATAACTCCTTTACCCAAAACAGTACTACCAGATACACCAGCTTGGGCGATAATAATACAATTCTCTCCGCTCACTACATTGTGAGCAATTTGAACAAGGTTATCTATCTTGGTCCCCTTGCCAATTATTGTCTTATCAAACCTGGCTCTATCAATTGTAACATTCGCACCAATTTCAACATCGTCCTCTATTAAGACCGTTCCAATTTGAGGTATTTTCTCTTGCACTCCATCTACCATGGCAAATCCAAAACCATCGCTACCGATTACAGTTCCAGAATGGATAATAACTCTATCACTAATTTCAATTTTCTCCCTTATGGAAACATTAGGATAAATAAGACACTTCTTACCAATTTTAGTACAGCAGCCAATATAACACCCACTATAAACAATTGACCCTTCTCCTATTTTAACACCATCTTCAATAACTGCACAAGCACCAATAGCTACATCTTTTGCAATTTGTGCACTTGAAGAGACTATTGCAGCAGGATGAATACCTTTGGGATGTTTAGCACCATCAGAAGCAACTAAACTAACTACCTTAGTAAAAGCTATCGAAGGATTATTAGTCTTAATTAAAGGTTTAGAAGTCTTAAACTGATCATGAGAAGTAATTATTGCTGCAGCTTTAGTAGTTTCTAAAAGGTAAGCATATTTAGGATTAGCCAAAAAGGTTATTTCCCCTTCTTTAGCTTCTTTTATTCCTGAAATACCAGTAATAGCAACATTAGGATCACCAACTAACTCCCCCTTAACTAAATCTGCAACTTCTTTAAGAGTGAGCCTCATTTTTTCTTCTTGTAATTCTTGTTGGAAACCTTTAGAATCTCATTAGTAATATCCATAGTTTTAGCACCATAGAGAACCGTGCTACCATTAACGATTAAATCAAAATTATTATCCTTAGCATAATCTTTGACTATTTCAGTGATATCATCGCCTATATCTTTCATCTTATCATCTCTTTCCTTCTTTATATCAGTGAAAATTTCTCTTTCTAAGTCACGATATTCGTTAACTTCTTCTTCAAGCTTTGCTTCTTCTTTTACTTTTTCACTATCCTTAAGCAAACCTAATTTATTTTGAAGTTTTTCAATCGCTTCTTTTTTAATCTTTAACTTTTTCTCAGCTGCAGTTTTCATCACTTCTAATTCTTGATCATAGTCTTTAGTTTTCTCGTAATCATCAAAAACTGTAAATATGTTTACGTAACCAATCTTTAAGTCTTTAGAAAAACAAGTAGAAGAAAATGACATAATGACTATTGCAACTATCAAAGATCCAACTATTTTTTTCATAACCATACCTCCTAAAATGCCCTGCTTACATTAAAATGAAATCTCCCCTCTTTGCCTTCTTCGCCAACTTCTTTACTCAAAGGCCACCCATAATCAACACTTACCGGCCCTATAGGTGTATTCACCCTAAAACCTAATCCAATGCTAGACATGAATCCACTTTCCTCAACATTAGCACTCTCATTACCCCAAACCTTTCCTATATCAAAGAAAGTAGCTGCTTTAAGAAAATCAGCTAAAGGGTA
>JAVCBZ010000054.1 GCA_030765735.1 Candidatus Susulua stagnicola
CATCAAAAGTTTTTAAGGGAGCAGTAGTTGTTTATTCTCTAGATACAAAAACTAAACTTTTTAATATACCCTCTACTCTTCTAAAAAAAACTCAAGGAGTATCAAAAGAAGTAGCTTTAAAATTAGCTATTGGAACAAGAAAAAAATTTAATTCTGATATTGGTGCTTCCATAGTAGGATTTGCCGGACCAAAAGCAAAAACAAAGGCAGAATTAGGAACTACTTTTATAGCTTTAGTCAGTAAAAATAAGCAAAAAATAAAAAAGATAATTATTAAAGGAACTAGAGATAAGGTAAGAAAAAAAGTAAGCGCTGATCTAATAGATTTGCTTTATCAAGTATATGTTTAAAATTTAATTTTAAACTTCTTAAACCATAATTCTTTATCAAAGTAATCTTACTAAAAAAAGTCCTGATTATGGAAAAATTCTCAAAAGTAATATAACTACTTGGATAATGAAACTAGCATAAGCTCCTGCTACTAAATCATCACCAACTATTCCGACAGCTCCATGAATCTTTTCGATTTTATTTGCTGGTGGAATCTTAATCATATCTAACATTCGAAAAAGAAAGAAAGCAGGGATTATATACTTTACTTCTTTAGGCACATAAAGAAGGGTAATTAACATGCCTGAAAAATCATCAATAACTATTTTTTTACAATCTTTTATTTTATATATTTTCTCAGCTCTTGATGATGTTGGGAAAGAAATAATTATAGAAAAAATAGTAAAAATTAAAAAATGATTTGGATTCCCAATAAAAATGAAAGCTATGAGTGCCACTAAACAACCAGCTGTCCCTGGCATAAAAGGAGAAAGTCCAACTCCAAAAACTGTAGCTAACTGTAGACTAATATTATCAATTAATGATTTTTTCTTCATTTTATCTGTGTAATCTCTTTCCAATCTGTGTAATCTCTTTTAGAATGTTCTTATAGCTTTACGATTTACCCAAAAATAATACACACCTGAGAAAACAGTGATAGCCACAATATACCCCATCAGCAAGGGAATAAGCTTTTTATAAAGAAAAGGAACGATTACACTTTCAGGAATAGTTTTTGATAGTATAACAGCAAAGA
The DNA here is from genome assembly GCA_030765735.1 of Candidatus Susulua stagnicola. Lineage (GTDB taxonomy): Bacteria > Omnitrophota > Gorgyraeia > Duberdicusellales > 4484-171 > Susulua > Susulua stagnicola. The sequence continues at coordinate 1,088 of JAVCBZ010000054.1, forward strand.
AAATAATAAATATTCCAACAACTTGAGAAACGGTTTTATGTTTACCAATTTTTTTTGCTTCTAAGACAATTCCTTTACTTAAACCATATAATCTTAAACCAGTAATAGTAAATTCTCTAAACATTATTGATATTACTATCCAAGAATTAATAATACCTAATCCTAGAAAAGCACAAAATACTCCAATAATAAGCACTTTATCAGCAATCGGATCTAAGATTTTACCTAAATCTGATATTAGATTTTTTTTACGGGCTATATATCCATCAAAAAAATCAGTGATAGAGGCAAGTCCAAAAATAATAAGAGCAATTACAAGCGAAGACAAGCTATCATGTAGTATAAAACCTATACATACAAAGGCGAGAATAATTCGTAAAATTGTAAGTTTATTAGGAAGATTCATTTTAAATTATACGCCAACAAGATCATAGCCAAGACAATCAATTATTTTTGCCTTATAAAAATTACCTATTTTTAATCCCTTTTTCTCTAAAAACACTAATCCATCAACATCAAGTGCATCATATTGACTTCTACCTACAAATACACCAGAATCTTTATCCTCAATAAGAACATCTAACTTTTTATTAAGAAATTTCTTATTTACCTCGCTTGCTATTTCTTGCTGCTGCTCCATCACTTCTTTAAAACGCCTTTTCTTGGTACTGTGATGTACTTGTGGCTGTAGTTTATAAGCTTGAGTACCTTTCTCTTGCGAATACGTAAATGCTCCTAGACGATCAATTTTAATCTCTTTTAGAAAATTCAACAACTCTTTAAATTCTTTTTCAGTTTCAGTAGGAAAACCAACAATAACTGAACTACGTATAACACAATTAGGAATTCTTTTTCTAATTTTTTTGATAAGATCAATTATTTTCTTCTTAGAAGTTCCTCGATTCATTAACTTTAAAATTCTATCATTGATATGCTGAATAGGCAAATCAATATATTTACAAATTCTCTTATCTTTAGCTATTATATCTATTAATGAATCATTAAAATGTTTAGGATGAGTATAAATTAATCTTATCCATTTTATTTCTTTGGTTGCCTTTAAAATCTCTTTTAATAGGCTGGCTAGATCATCTTTAGTTTTAAGATCCTTGCCCCAACTAGTAATATCTTGACCAATAATATTTAGTTCTCGCACTCCTCTTCTTTCTAAATCTTTAACTTCCTTTAGAACTTCATTTTTAAACTTACTTTTTAAAGGTCCTTTTATTAAAGGGATAGCACAAAAACTACACCTGTTTAAGCAACCTTCACATATTTTTAAAAATCCTATTTCTGGTAAAGAAAATAAATTATCCCTTTTAACACAATCCTGCCTAAATTCTACTACTGATTGCCAAAAATCTACTGAAGGATATGCTTTCTCTAGCCTTTCTTGATATCTTTTTACTAAACATCCAATGACCATTAATTTCTTTACTCTACCTTTTTTCTTCAAATCTAAAGCAACGGATATTATTTTTACAGACTCTTCCTTGGCCTTATCAATAAAACCACAAGTGTTTATAATAAGTAGATCTATTGGTTTAATTTTAGTTTTTTTATCTATTGATAAAGATGACAAAGGCAAAAACTTATAACCCTGCTTAGAAAATCCAAAAGCAATAATCTCTGAGTCATAGGAATTACGAAAACAGCCTAAAGAAATGATAGAGAATGTTTTCCCCATATTATTTATCTATCACTATCCCTGAAGGTGTTATTTTTAGGCTTTTTATTGGCTTACGTAATGAAGTTAAGGTAGGAATATCTTTTCCATTCACTTCTAAAGCAATCGCTGAACCATCACGAATTTTCATTTCTATTTCTTTATCACCACGCCAAGTCTCTATAGCTCCTTCAGCAAGTTGTCCATCAAAAAGAAGTTTTCCATCAACCATAACTTTTAAAAAACAATTCTTCTTGGCAGTTAAAGTCGCAACTAACTCTTCTCCCTCTAAAGAAACTGGTGCCACTTGAGATTCTTCTTTTTGCTCTTGCCTTTGAACACTCTTAGACCCAGTAAATAACTTTCCAATTTTTCTAATTATAAAACTACTTACAGTAAATAATAACCAAAGAAGGAAAGCCACAAATAATATAACAATAATTTTATTTTTAATTGCAAAAAATATTTTCTTTATTATAGCTTTTACACGATTTAGAAAAATACTGTTGTTAATCCTCCTTGTTTTATTATCTTTTGCCTTTAAAGAAGAATCAGTTGAATCAACTGCCTCTGTTGCTGAAATCATATCTACTTTTAAAAAAGCAGCATAAATTTTAATGAAACCCTTAACATAAACAGGATTCTCGTTAATTAAATTACCTTCTTCAATATCTCTTATCATTGAGGGATGTAATTTCGTTCTCTCAACAACATATTCAATGCTATAACCTAAATCTCTTCTTTTTTGCTTTAATTTCTCACATAATTCTTTAATCATACCCACCCCTTTTCGCTCATATAAATCTCAGGATCAACTAAAATTTCTCTTGCCTTAGAACCACAAAACGGACCAACAACATTAGCTTGCTCCATTAAGTCTAGAAGTCTAGCCGCTCGAGTATATCCTACTCGCATTCTTCTTTGTAATAATGATGCTGAGGCCTGACGAGCTTGCAAAACAACCTTTATAGCATCCTCAATAAGCTCATCACTTTCTATATTCATTTCTCTCTTTTTTTGACTTTCAGCAATACCTTGCTCATAAATTGGACTGCCCTGTTCTCTAATAAAATTAGTAAGCACCATAATATCTTCATCGTCAACAAAAGCACCTTGGGAACGAATTAATTTTACTGCTCCAGGTTTTAAAAATAACAGGTCACCTTTGCCAATAAGCTTATCAGCCCCCATCATATCTAAAACTGTTCTTGAATCAACTTTTGATGCCACTTTAAACGATATCCTGGCCGGAAAATTAGCTTTGATTACACCAGTAATAACATCTACTGATGGCCGTTGGGTAGCAAGTATAAGATGAATCCCTACAGCCCGAGAAAGTTGAGCTAAACGTTGTATTGTGGTTTCAATACTTTCTCTAGCCACTATCATCAGGTCAGCTAATTCATCAATAACAATAACTATATAAGGCATCTTGCTTTTGTCTTTAATCTTCTTATTGTAACCATCTATATTTCTACAGCTTTCACCAGCTAATGCTTTATATCTGCGTTCCATCTCTTCTGTAGCCCAATTTAGGGCAACACAAGCTTTTTTGGCTTCAGAAATAATTGGATGAATAAGATGAGGTATGTTAGCAAAAGCAGCAAGCTCTACCATCTTAGGATCAACCATAATAAACTTAACTTCATCAGGCTTTGCTTTAAAAAGCATTGAAATAATTAAAGAATTAACACAAACAGTCTTACCAGCTCCAGTAGCACCAGCAATCAAAAGATGAGGCATATCATTTAAGTCAGCAACAACTGGATTACCCGATACATCCTTACCAATACCTAAAGTAAGCTTAGATTTTTCATTAATAAATGTTTTTTCTTCTAAAACTTCACGTAAATAAACAAGATGTTTAACTAAATTAGGAATTTCTATTCCTACTGTGCCTCTTCCTGGAATAGGAGCAACTACTCTAACTTGAGAAGATTTCATCGCTAAAGCAATATCATCAGCTAAAGCAGAAATCTTATTTATCTTAACTCCAGCATGAGGCTGAAGCTCATACATCGTAACTACCGGTCCCTTTTGCACACTAACAACTTTTGCCTCTACGCCAAAATTTAAGAGAGTAGTTTCTAAATTCTTTATATTAGCTTCAATATCTTCCTTGGCTTCCTTTTGATCTTGAAAGGGAGGAACTTTTAAAAGATCAAGACTAGGCAATTTATAAGTAAGAGGGTCAAAACTCTTACCTTGGTTTTCCTCTAATTCTACTAATGTTTCTTTATTAATTGATTTAGAAAAATTCTTTAAAACTGGTTTAGAGCCACCCCCACTAAAAGAAGGAACTCCAGCTTTTGAATTCAAATTGCTCTTAGGTGTATAAACTTTTATCTCAGGTTTAATTTTTGAAGGTTTGCTTTTTAAAGCATTTTTAATAATTTCTTTAGGTTTTGTTCTCATACTTTTAGGAAAAGCTTCTTCTTGATTCTTTAAGTGCTTAAAAGAATCTATAAGCTTAACCAATAAACTTTTAATTCCTTTTAAAATATCAATAAAGAAAAAACCAAAGAAAAGAATAGCATTAATTGCTACTAATAAAAAAATAGTAATAAAGGAACCATAGGCTCCTAAATATTTATTAAAAAATCCTGCTAAGAAAAAGCCAACTATCCCTCCAGATCTAAATATTTCACTATTACCATTAAAAAATAATCCAATAAAAGAGGAAAGAAAAATAATAAAAAAAGTAAAAGCTAAAATATTGATAACTTTACTCTTTCCCAACCCTGAAAAACGTATAACACCTAATTTATCTAAACTTAAAAAGAAAAGAGCAAAGGGGAAAAAATAGGCAGCATAACCAAAAATAAATAAGAAAAAGAAAGCTAGATAGGCACCACCAACACCAATAAGGTTTGAAATAGATGTTGAAACTGGGGAACTAAGAAAAGCTATATCCTTAGGGGTATATGAAACTAAACTTAAAAGTATTAGTAGTGAAACAAGAAATAGAACAGTGCTCTTCAGAAAGGAAGAGAGATTCCTCATTATTTTGCTTGCTTTAGGCTAAGCCTGATTTTTCCTTGGGGATCGACTCCGATAACTTTTGCATTTACGATGTCTCCAACTTTTAAAAATTCATCAACATCTTTTACAAAGCCATCTGAAAGTTCAGAGACATGTATTAAACCACTTTTTCCTGGTGCAATTTCACAGAATGCACCAAAAGCAACTATTTTTTCAACTTTAGCTTCATAGATCTCTCCAATTTCTATATCTTTAATTAAATTGGTAATCTGTTTAACTGCTCTTTCTAAATCTTCAGTCGTATCAGCTGACACTGAAACAATATTTGTCTCATCATCAATATCTACGTTAACCTTATTCTCTCTTTGGATTCTCTTTATTATCTTGCCACCAGGTCCAATAATAGCCCCAATTTTATCAGGGTTTATCTCAAATGATTTAATCTTTGGCGCATACTCTGAAAGTTCTTCCCGTGGCAAGTCTATAGCTTCTTTCATCTTTCCTAAAATAAACAAACGAGCAATTTTTGCTTTAGCAAGAGTGTCTTTGATTATCTCAAATGTTAACCCATCTATCTTTGTATCCAATTGGATAGCAGTAATACCATTTTTAGTTCCAGCAACTTTAAAATCCATATCACCATAATGATCTTCAGCCCCAGCAATATCAGTAAGAACTTTATAATCTTTATCACCAGTGACTAAACCAATAGCGATTCCTGCTACTGCATTTTTTATTGGAATTCCAGCATCCATTAAAGATAAGGATCCTGCACATACTGTAGCCATAGAAGAAGACCCATTTGATTCTAGTATTTCAGAAACTAATCTAATAGTATAAGGGAAATCATCTTTTGAAGGTACCATTGGAGTAAGTGCCTTCTCAGCCAATGCTCCGTGACCAATATCTCTTCGAGAAGGTCCTCTCATAAATTTTACTTCACCAACACTAAAAGGAGGAAAATTATAATGCAGCATGAAGTGTTTTGTAGATTCACCTTCTAATGCTTCAATAAATTGCTCATCTGAACTTGTTCCTAAAGTAGTAACTGCTAAAGCTTGTGTTTGACCTCGAGTAAAAGTAGCAGAACCATGAGTACGGGGTAAAGCCTTAACTACGCATCCGATATCTCTTATCTCATCTATACCTCTACCATCAGGCCGCTTGCCTTCTTCTAAAATCTTTTTTCTTAAAGTTTCTTCTTGTAAATCATGTAATGCAGCTGAAATGTTACTTTCAGTAATTCCTGCTTCCTCATCTACTAATCCGTCATTTAACGAACAAAGTAATCCTTTTAAAAATACACTTTTTTCTTCTTTATCCTTTATATCATAAGCTTCTTGGAGCTTTGATCCAACTTTTCCTCGGACTACTTCTATTAATTCTTTGCTTACAACAGATAAAGGCACTTCTTTTTTATCCTTTCCTACTTTTTCCTTTAATTCATGTTGTAATTTAATAATTTCTTTTATAAAAGGATGAGCAAACTTTATTGCTTCAAAAGTTTCCTCTTCAGTTACTTCGTTAAGTCCACCTTCAAGCATTATTATCTTAGTATCTGTGCCAACTACTATTAAATCTAGAAATGAATTTTTTCTCTCTTGATAAGTAGGATTGATTGCTAGTTCACCATCAACTTTAGAAACTCTTACTGCTCCTACAGGATTAGTAAAAGGAATGTCTGAGATAAGAAGAGCACAACTAGAAGCATTAACAGCTAGAATATCAGGATCATTTTCGCCATCGCTAGATAGAACCATATTAACAATCTGAACTTCATTGGTCATTCCTTTAGGGAATAATGGCCTTAACGGCCGATCGATAAGACGAGCGGTAAGTATTTCTTTATCCCTAGGTCTTCCTTCTTTTTTGAAGAACCCACCAGGAATTTTACCCATAGCATAAGTTTTCTCTTGATACTCTACCATTAAAGGGAAAAACCCTTTACCGGGAGATGGCTCTTTAGACATACAAGCAGTAGCTAAAACAACTGTATCACCATAAGTAATGCTAACACTGCCATTGGCTTGTTTAGCCCAATTACCAGTTGATAAACCAAGAGAATTTTTTCCTAAATTAGATATAGATAATGAAATAGCCATTATATTAAATCTTAAGTTCCTTTACAACTTCTCCATAACCTGGAAGATCTGTACCTTTAAGGTAAGTAAGCAGGCGACGACGTCTTCCTACAAGGATTAAAAGACCCCGACGAGAATGAAAATCTTTTTTGTGGCTTTTTAGATGATCAGTAAGATAAATTATCCTTTCACTAAGCAGAGCAATTTGCACTGCAGCTGAACCGGTATCTTCCACATGCCCCTTAAACTTATCAATTATTTTCTTCTTTTTAGTTTTATTTATCATAACGCACCATACATAATACCTTTTTAGTATCTATCTGTCAACCCCATAAATAATAGCTTTTATCTAGAAATAAGGCAAGAATTCATCGATAAATGCTTCCTTTTAGGAAGAAAGTATTGTATCAGAACTGCCTAAAAAGGTCAATAGTTGTTTTTAGAATCTTTCTCAAATTCTTTAACTATTTTTGTTACTTCAAACTCTGTTTTCTCTATCCTTTCTCGACAAAGCTTAATTAGCTCTACAGCTTTCTTTACTTTAATAGCCATATCATCAACATCAACCCTTTCTGACTCAAGCTCAGAAAGTATTGCTTCTAACTCTTCTACAGCTTCACTATATTTTATTATTTTTTTACTCACCCTCCCCCCTCATTTTTTACTTCATCCTTCTTACTTCATCCTTCATCCTTTATCCTTCATCCTTCTTACTTCCCCCTTCATCCTTCCCCCTTTATCCTTCATCCTTCATCCTTTATCCTTTTCACCTCAGACACTACACTTCCTTTATAAAAAATTGTCTTAATCAAATCATTCTCTCTTAAATCATCAATAGACTTTACTGATCTTCCTTCTTTTAAAGTTATTGAATACCCTCGCTTTAAAGCACTTTCGGGATTAAGAATTTTTGTCTTTTGATCTAAATATCTTATTTGCTCGCGAGAATTATTAAATATCTTATTTAAAGATGTATTCAAATTATCCAAACTCCGTTTGATAAACTCTTTATTCTTAGTTACAACAATTTTTAAAGCACTTTCAATATTATGCTTCTTATCTCGCAAAACATCTTGATGAACCCTAAAATATTTTAATGATAATGACTCAGCCTTAATAGCTAAATCCTTTAATTGATTTTTTTTATCTAACAAAAGGCTTTCGCTTGCTCTAACTATCTCTTTTTCTAAAAAATCTAAATTTTCTGCGAACCCTCTTATTTTTTCAACTAAAAACCCAGCTGCTTTTGTAGGAGTTATGCAAAATGTATGAGAAACCATATCGGCAATAGTAGTATTTATTTGATGACCTGTGGCAGAAATAACTGGAATACTTGAATTAGCAATATTTTCAGCGATTTTTTTATTATCAAAATAAGCTAAGTCTGCTGTTGAACCTCCACCTCGAGTAATAACAATAACATCTAATTTCTCTGTAGATAATTTATTAAAGAAATGTAACGCTTTAACCACATCTCCTTCTACAGCTTTACCTTGCATATGACAATTTTTAGTCAAAACTTTAAAACTATATTCACCACTCTTAAGCTCATTAACAAAATC
>JAVCBZ010000069.1 GCA_030765735.1 Candidatus Susulua stagnicola
ACCACTCATGTTTTCAATAATACCAACAACAAAAACCTTAAGTTCTTTTGCAAACACAACGCTCTTTCTTGAATCTAAAATAGCCACGTCCTGTGGAGTAGTTACCACAATTGCTCCACTTATTTCCGGAATAAGTTGACAAACGCTCAAAGGTTCATCGCCTGTACCCGGAGGTGAATCTACAATTAAATAATCAAGCACACCCCAATTAACATCGGCTAAAAACTGTTTTATTACCATCATTTTGAGAGGTCCACGCCAAATAGTCGGTTGATCTTTATTCTCAAATAATAAAGCAATACTAACCGCCTTTAGGTTAGGCAAAACTTCCATCGGCTCAATGCCTAAATCAGAAGTAACAAGCCTTTTTCCTTCGATACCAAGCATTTTAGCAATATTAGGTCCATGAATATCGACATCTAAAATACCAACCTTATTTCCTTTCATTGCCAGCCCATAAGCTAAATTAACAGCAACTGTACTCTTGCCCACACCACCTTTTCCACTAATCACAATCAGTTTGTGTTCTATACAAGCCATGCGATCTTTGAGCCGTTCATCCTGTTCTATTCTTTTCTGCTCATCTGTTTTCTGCATAAAATAAATCCTTTAACCAAAAAAATATTTGGTATAGTTTTTTTAAAACGCCTTATTATATTATAATATTTTCATCTACCACTAATTGGTTGAAATTATTATACAACCAATATCTTTGGTGTCAAAATCTAAAAAAATAATAACCCAAGCAAAAATGTATAAATTACAATAGAAGTGACAAGATGCTAATTTTAAGATTTCCACTTAAAAACAAGTAGGACAAGTTCCACTTGAACAAACTGGACCCGAGGAAGAACTATCTCCAGAACCTCCTATACCAAATCCTGAAAGTACTTTTTCAATATTTTGGCTATTGCATTTTCTACATTTAAGTTCTGGTTTTGTAGAAGTCATCCCTATCAATAAATCGAATCTATTTCCACAATCTTTACAAATATATGTATACACCGGCATAATTGTTACCTCCTACTTATGCTTTAAAAATCGACTTAACTAAATATACCGCTTAATGGTAGTTTCCAGTTCAAATTTAGAAAGAGCACCTACAACTTTATCTGCTACCTTGCCATCTTTAAAAATTGCTAATGTTGGAATACTCATTATTCCATATTGCGACGCAGTATTAGAAGCCTCATCTACATTCAATTTGCACACTTTCAATTTACCATTATATTCCTTGGCAATCTCCTCAACTACTGGCGCAACCATAAGGCAGGGAGCACACCATTGAGCCCAAAAATCCACCAAAACAGGAAGATCTGATTTTAAAACTTCCTGTTCAAAATTTGTATCCGTGATATTAATTTCCACTCTGTACCTCCTTTTTTATTTATCAATTTTTTTCAAGTCTTTCCTATCTTTTATCTTATACTCCTTTCCTGTAAGCATAAAGTTCTTGGAATAATTTTTCTGCCGCTAAAGATAACGGTTCGATACCCGGATCAGGTGAAAGCTCCGGCTGTCCAGCACATCTTAAAGTTGTCAAATCCAAAGCAGTCAAACCAGATTTTATCGCCAAGGCTATAACATCAATATGTTTAATCGAACATTCGCTATCGCTAACTATCTGACCACCAATTATTTTCTTCGTTTTTCTATTGAATATAAGCTTAACTACATAAGGCTTTTTATCTCTCATCATAGAGTGTTTACTTATTGAATTTTGTCTGGCACAAATTATATCAATTCCATTTTCTTTTGCTTCTAATTCTGTAATCCCGCATCCGGCAATCGCTTTATCAAAAAATTTCGTGGCAAAACTATTTATCAGTCCTGGAAATTTTATTTTATAATCTAAAATATTCTTTGCTGCTACTCTCCCGCTAATTACGGCGTTTGGCCTTAATTGCCCAAACATCGGCTTACCAGTAATAAAACTTTTATACTCTATTAAATCTCCCGCAGCGTAAATATCCGAATCCGAAGTCTGTAGATACTCATTTACTTTTAACCCCAATCGTCCTATTTTTAAACCTGCCTTTTGAGCTAACTCAATATTGGGCTGTATGCCTCCTGAAACAATTATCATCTCCGCTTTTATCTTTTTACCCGAGGACAGCTCAACACCCTTTACATTTTTCTGGCCAATGATAGATTTGACTTTTTGATTTAACTTTAACCTGATCTTCTTTTCCTTAATATACTTCTCTACATCTTTACTCATATCCGGATCTAAAACCATCTGCATAATATGCTCTAACATTTCCACAAGAACAATCTTTACGCCATTCTGCGCAATCAAATAAGCAATTTCTATTCCTATCGCACCGGCCCCTATTACAACTGCATTCCTTACACGTTTTGAATTCACCCAATCCAATATATTAATTGCATCTCCACTCGTTCGCAGAGTAAACACCCCTGGTAAATCAATTCCTGAAATCGGAAAGAGTATCGGCCTTGCGCCAGTTGTTAAAATAAGTTTATCGTAAGGATATGAAATTCCATCTGCAGTTGTTACTTTTTTAGCTTTTCGATCTACGCCAACAGCTCTTACATTTACTAACTTTATGCCTTGTTCTGAAAAAATCCTATCATTCTTGTATGAAGAATCAACTGTTACGTTTCCGCTAGCAATATAGGGAGTAGCACACCTGGTCAAAAGACCTTTTTCTTCTTGTTCTCTTATTATCGTTACGTCTAAAGAAGGCTTTAATTTTTTTACCATTCTCGCTGCCGATGCCCCTGCTCCAGAGCACCCTATAACAACTATTCTTTTTATCTGATCCATCTGCTAACTCCTTCTTTATCGTTACCCGAAAGAATATTTTATATTTGTCGTTTTCATATTAATCACGATGAATAGCCATTTTCACAAACAATAAAGGAAAAACTATATCACTTAAGCAACAGAGTATCCATACCGCTATCTTAATAAAATTATTTCTTATTACAAACTTCTTTATAATTCATTGCTTCTTTGTATAAGAAACAATTTTATTTATTATCTCATCCATGGTTTTTGCAGTTTGTGTTTCTTTTTTAAAATGGATGAATGGTTGACCAGAATCACCCAATTTTATAATTTCAGGTTCAAGAGGAAGTCTTCCCAGAAATGACACACCTAAATTACCAGCTGCCTTTTCACCGCCACCAAATCCAAATAGCTCTATTTCTTTCTTGCAATGGGGACATATAAAACCACTCATATTTTCAATCACGCCGATAAAAGAAATTTTAAGTTCTTTTGCAAATAAAATACTTTTTCTTGAATCTAAAATAGCTACCTCCTGCGG
>JAVCBZ010000028.1 GCA_030765735.1 Candidatus Susulua stagnicola
CCTGGTTCCTGAAGGAACATTAACAATTAAATCTTGGCCATCTCTCCCTCTTTGTTTTCTCGATCTACCACTCTCACCGGAAGAGGCAACAAACTTCTTAGTACCTTTAAACTTACTTAAATCATAAAGATGAGGACTAACTTTTAAAATAACATTACCACCCTTGCCACCATCTCCTCCAGAAAAAGTCATTTTACGAGAAGAAATTTTAGTTGAAGATAGACTCCCTTCTCCCCCTTTTCCTGAACGAAGATAAATTGTTACTTTATCAATTATCACTTGATGGACTTTGAAGAACCTGCCTACCGGCAGGCAGGGGCGATGAAACGATGCGAGTAATTTTAATAGCAGTGTAAATTTGACGATGTCCTCTTGTTATACGATACTTTTTTCTACGTTTGTATTTGAAAACTATAATCTTTTTGCCTTTCTTCTCCTCCACTATTTGGGCTTCTACCTTTGCGTTTTCAACATAAGGAGTCCCGATTTTTATTTTTTTGCTGTCAGCTAGAATAAGAACCTTATCAAAAACGATTTTGTCCTTCTCGTCCTTTATTCTTTGGACTTCCAAACAATCGCCTTTTTCTACTAAATACTGTTTTTTGTTGATTTCAACTACTGCTAACATAGATAAGATACTAACATATTGACTAAAATGCGTCAAGCCCTAAAAAAAGATAAAAATAAAAAAAAGACACACCCTATTTACCCTACAATCTAATAAACAAGATGTGCCCCTATTAAATTTATCTATACCTAGCTTTAATATCTAGGACTTCTATCCTGATCAAAGCCTTGTTTAGGTGGTCTAGCCTTATTTACTTTCAAAGCCCTTCCTTTTAACTCTTGACCATCTAAAGCTTCAACTGCTTTTTGGAGTTCTTCATCTGTCTCAAAAGAAACAAAACCAAAACCTTTAGATCTGTTAGTATATTTGTCTTTTATTACTTTTACTTCTTTTGATTGGATCCCCTTCCCATCAATAAAACTCTTTAGTATATCTTCGTCTACTTCATACTCTAAATTACCTACATAAGCTTTGTTCTCTTCACTCATTTTTACCCTCACTTTTTGTTTTCTAAAACTTACTTCTAAATAAACTTTTCCTTCCCCTTAACTTGTATCTACCTATACCATCCCTCCTCTTTGAATTATTATTAATCTAAAAGGAAATAAACACAACACATGCATATCCATCCCTTCGGCTACCTTATTCTATTATAAGGAAATTTTTAAAAATATACAATTTAAATTTTTACCTTTAATTATAAGGGGTCAACTCCCTTTTCTATGATTATAAGGGGTCAACTCCCTTTTTCTACGCCATTCACCTTTTCTCTATAAAAATTTAAAAAAAATGAAAGAATTTTACTCTTTCAAACGTCTATATAGATGAGGGGAAAGGGGTCAACTCCCTTTTCTTGATTTGCTCTACAAATTTATTAAAAAAAGGAGATAGCCATATGCCGCGACAAGTTAGAATAGTCATTCCAGATGAAGCACATCATATAACTCAGAGAGGGAATTACCAACAAGAAATATTTGAAGAAACAAATGATTTCAGACAATATCTTCTTTACCTCAAAGAATGTTCAGAAAAGTATCACATAGACATACTTGCTTACTGTTTGATGAATAACCATATACATATTATAGGAATTCCTCATGATAAAAAATCATTAGGTATGGCTTTCAATACTCTCACAATGAGATATGCTCAGTATGTAAATCGAAAAAGAAAATCATCTGGCCATGTGTGGCAAGGACGTTATTTTTCATGTGTGATGGATAAAACACATTTGTATCGCGCGATACGGTATGTAGAAAGAAATTCTGTTCGGGCAAAAATAGTAAATAATGCCTTGGATTATAAGTGGTCAAGTGCACGTATTCACGCAGGAATGCAAAGCGAGAAGTTCATCTCATTGAAAAAATCATTTGATATGAACACAAAAGAATGGAAAACATATCTTTATGAAGAAGATAATATAATGGTGGATGAAATGCGATTAAAAACGAAGAGAGGCTTAGTGGTAGGAACAGAGATGTTTATCAAGAATACGGAAAAAGCATTGAAACGATCATTGAAATGTTTAAATCCGGGAAGGCCTAAAAAGAAAGGAGAAAAAGGGAGTTGACCCCTTTACCAAATGGAAGTTGTATGAAGCATAGTAAAAAATCGTCACCGGCGAAACTTCTAATTCCACAGGAAGTCATAGAGAATAAAATACTTCTGCTCAGAGGTAAAAAAGTAATGCTGGATAGAGACTTGGCTATACTTTATAAAGTGCCTACTAGCAGGCTTAACGAACAAGTCAAAAGAAATATAGAGCGGTTTCCAAAAGATTTTCTGTTTCAGTTAACCAAGGAAGAATTTGGAAATTGGAAGTCGCAAATTGCGATGTCCAATTCTGGAAAAATGAGCATAAGACGTAAGCCCTATGCTTTTACTAAGCAAGGCATTGCTATGCTTTCAAGTGTACTTAAGGGTAAGGTGGCTATACAAGTCAATATTCAGATCATGCGGACATTTATCAGGCTAAAAGAAATAATCATGAACCATAAAAGTATACAACGGAAAATTGAAAATATGGAGAAAAAATACGACCCGCAGTTCAAGGTTGTTTTTGATGCCATAAAACAATTATTGATCCCGTCAGAAAAGCCTAAAGGAAAGATAGGATTTCACCCATAAATTGACTATGTCGAGAAAAAGGGAGTTGACCCCTTTAAATTAATGTCGAGAAAAAGGGAGTTGACCCCTTTAAATTATCTCTGACAATTTTTGTAGCCGGTCTGACAAAAACTCTTTGCCCCAAAGATCTAATCCTATCATAGCTGATGGCTTTAAAAAGCGTGCCATCTCTTGCTTGACCGCCTTCCAATCAATTCCCTCAATCCTCTTTACCATCTTGTTAATATACCAATTCCGATTTATTTTGATATTCTGCCCTTTCCATGGTCCCTGTTGATTAATAGCCTCGGATAAAAATTCCCAATTTATATTAATCCGTCGGCTAACATACCAAATAAAATCATACCAATCCCGGCCTTTTGTATACTCCCGGCACAATAAGGCATGGCTTTTACCAGCAAAAAGACTAGGCATATCCTGGATGGTTGCACTAAAGGGAAAAGGGAAATCTAAAAATTTATTCTCAAAGTTGCTGCCAATCGGCGGATTAGTATCGACTTCAAGCTTAATCTTAATCTTCCTCATGTTAGTTACACCTTTAAAATGTGTTAGGTTTAAAACTTTGCCTAAAGAATCATCTTTTAAAAAACACTTTTTAACAATATCTTCTGTTTTAGAACGATCGACTACCTCAAGACGATAGCCATAAGATTGAAATTCCATCGCCATGTTTTTAATGTAAGGTTCAAAGGAAAAATGTTGATCTGCATTTTTTAACATAAAATCAAGATCTTCGGAGAAACGTTCCATGCTATAAAAAATCCGCAAACAGGTTCCTCCATGAAATACCGCTTTCTTGAAAAAATCTCCACGGGATAAAGCAGCTAAAGCAATTTCCTGCGAAATCTCCCGCAAAGCATTTTCTTCTTCCTGTTGAGAACCGCACTGATAGGTATCAAAGCGTTCTTGGATAATTTTAATGCTCATAAACTTAAATCCTTCTTTAATCCTTT
Source organism: Candidatus Susulua stagnicola (assembly GCA_030765735.1). Classification (GTDB taxonomy): domain Bacteria; phylum Omnitrophota; class Gorgyraeia; order Duberdicusellales; family 4484-171; genus Susulua; species Susulua stagnicola. Next base: position 3,649 of record JAVCBZ010000028.1, read on the forward strand.
AAGAAATTTTTGAACCCTATAATTTGTATATAGCTCTTTGAACTCCTCCAGTAAATCATAATTCCATTGATAAATGGTATCTTGCTCTATACGTAAACTTTTAATTAATGGAGAAATGTCCTGCCAATGCTTTTGATAAGCATAAACATAATCCACGATAGCTTTCAAAGGAGATGCCATAAAAAAAGTACTGTTTTCGGAAACTACACGTTCAACACCCAAATAAAGTACAGGATAGGGAATCCGTTTATAAAAAAAAATACCAGATGGAGTACGAAACTCCTTGGCATTTCGATAACAGGCGCTAGTTACGGCATAAACTGATTCCGGAATACAGCCATGATAAGAAAGCGCTGATTCAAAGCTCACATAGGAAGGCCCATAAATCCATTGGGCTAATTCAGAAAGGTTAGGATTTTTACGCTGATATCTCCTCGCCAGGTGATAGAGCCCTCGCCTAATATGGATTAACTCTCCCTTGGCAATAGCCCGTTTAATAACTCCATAACGTCTATCCGGACTACCACCCCAAAGATTCATAAGAATATCGTCAGTTAAGATATCTTTAGGAACATTTTCAACAATTCTTTCAATAATTTTTAGCATATTTATCTCTGATACTGTCGATTAGTGACAGTATCAATTAAAATATAGCACAATCTAAGCAATTTGTCAAGTTTCAATCTTTTTAATTAACCTATTTGTTAACAAATTGCAACCTTTTCTTCAAAGAAAAACAAGGTTATTAAATAGGGAATGTTGTTATCGTATATTTAGCGGCTATTTAACCTGTTCCACTGATTTTATTTCAGGAATTAATTCTTTTAATTTTTGTTCAATTCCCACTTTAAGGGTATAGGTGCTCATTGGACAATTGCCACAAGCACCAGTTAAACGTACTTTAACTATTCCATCTTCAGTAACATCAACTAACTCTACATTACCACCGTCAGCTTTCAAAGTTGGTCTTATCTCCTCTAATACTTTTTCGATTTTTTCTTTCATTGTCTACCTATTTTAATTTCTTAACTACTCGAACAGCTTCAACGCTATCACTAGCATATTCAGCGCCTAAAGACCTAGCAAAACTCCTGGTTACTACAGCACCACCAACTATAAATCTACAATTTAATCCCTCTATCCTAGCTTTATCAATAACTTCTTTAATATTAACCATAGTAGTAGTCATTAAAGAAGAAAGTCCCACTATTGAAGACTTATGGCATTTAATCTCTTTTATTATTTTCTCAGCTGAAACATCTTTACCTAAATCAACAACATCAAAACCATGGTTCTTTAACATAAGAGCTACGATGTTCTTGCCAATATCATGGATATCACCTTTTACTGTTGCCAAAAGAACAACTGTTTTTTTAGC
>JAVCBZ010000107.1 GCA_030765735.1 Candidatus Susulua stagnicola
ACTGCGAAACCAACAAGTAATCCTAGTTTTATCCTTTTTCCTTTATCCTTCATCCTTTATCTTTTTGCTATTTGTATGATTAGTATTAGTCGAAGATTACAGTCTTGTTATTGTAGACTAGTATTTTTCTTTCGAGGTGCCAGCGAAGAGCCTGACTTAATACCACCTTTTCTAGTTCTTGTCCCTTTCTTTTTAAATCTTCCACAGAGTCGCGGTGACTTATTTGGGTAGTATTTTGTTCGATAATTGGGCCAGCATCTAAACTTTTAGTAACGTAGTGGCTGGTAGCACCAATAATTTTTACTCCTCTTTCATAGGCTTGGTTGTAAGGGTTACTTCCAATGAATGCTGGTAAAAATGAATGGTGAATATTAATAATTCTGTTGGGAAATTGATCAACAAATTGTTTTGTCAATATTTGAGCATAACGAGCTAAAACAATAGTATCAATATTATCTTTTTTAAGCAAAGCAATTTCTTTTTTTTCAACCTTCTCTTTATTATTAACATTTTTTGGTAAATAAACAAATTTTATGCCAAAATTTTTAGCAATAGCCTTGGTCTTAGTAGTATTTCCAATAATTAAAGCTATTTGACAATTAAAATAGTTTTCTTTGTATTTTAAGAGAAGGTCGTATAAACAATGAGTTGAATGAGAGGCAAAAATTGCTATTTTGGCTGGAATATCACTAAAATGAAGTTTCCAGTCCATATTGAATTTTTTAGCCAAAGATGATAATTCCTGAGTAAGCTCCTCTTTAGATAATTTAAAGCCATCTAAAGACCACTGGGCCCGCATAAAAAATGTATTAAATTGGGTATCGATATGTTGGTCTGCGTGCTCTATGTTGCCGTTGTTTTGATAAATGAAATTAGTTATGGTGGCAGTAATGCCTTTTTGGTCTGGACAAGAGATAAGTAAGATGGCGGTATTCATAAGTGCCTAAAAGATAAAGGTAAAAAGTAGAAGGAAAAAGTTGAAGATTCCAATTCAGCAATTTATTAATTAACTTAAGCCTTTATCCTTTATCTTTTATCCTTGTTTTAAGGAGAGATATCAGTTAAATATTTAAAGTACTCTCCTTCAGTAGTAAGAATAATAGTGGTATTTTTGTCTACAGTTGCACTATAGGTTTCTAATGTTTTTAGAAAAGAGAAAAACTCAGAATCTTTACTGTAAGCATCAGCATAGATCTTAGCGGCCTGGGCATCAGCGTTACCTTTGATTTCTTGAGATTCTTTGTAAGCTAAAGATAAAATTTCCTTTAGTTCTTTTTCAGTTTTTCCTTCAACTTCAGCACGGATGCCTCTTCCCTCTGAGCGATATTGTTCAGCAGCTCTTTTTCGTTCAGCGATCATTCGTTCATAGACATTTTGTCTTACTTTTTCAATATAATTAACTCTTTTAATTCTTACATCAATAAGTTCAATGCCATAACGAGGACCTAAATCACTTTTTGCTTTTTTTACAATTTCTTCTCTAATTTTCTCTCGACCCATTTTTATTGTTGCTAGGACTCCTTCGTTAATAAATTCGTCTTCCTGTCCTATTTTTTCTTTTTCAATTAATTTACGCAATCTGTTTGATGAACGTACAACTTCAAATGAATCTTGAGCAGTAACTGCATCACGGACAGCAGCATCAATTATACCATCAAGTATTGCATGAGCACCTCTTTCATTGGCAACAGATTTAAAAAATTTCAAAGCATCAACTATTTTCCAGCGAGCAGTAGTATCAATCCAAATATATCTTTTATCTTTTGTTGGTATTTCACTAGGATATCCATCCCATTCTAATATTCGTTTTTCAAAATAAGTAATTTTTTGAATAAAAGGAATTTTTAAATGCAAGCCAGACAAAGTTATTGGATTACCTATTGGTTGACCAAACTGAGTAATTATTGCCTGTTTTCCTTCTTCAACAATATAGAACGGGTTACCAATTAAAATAAGTATTATAATGATAATTGGAATGATGAAGCTTAAATTTTTATTGTTCATTTTCTAATTTTAGTAAAGGTAAAATCCCTTTTTCTTTAGGGTCAAGTATATATTTTTTACCAGCATGGGTTAATGTATCTTGCATTTTTTCTAAATAAAGACGTCTAAGAGTTATTTCCTTAGCTTGAGCATACTCTGCATATAGAAGAAGAAATCTTTTAGTGTCACCTTGAGCTATATTAATTTTCTCAAGAGCATATCCTTCAGCTTCTTTGACTCTTTTAAGTGCTTCACCTTTAGCTTGAGGAATTTTTTGATTGTATACTTCCCAAGCTTGGTTTTTCAATTTTTCTCTTTCTTGTTTTGCTTGGTTTACTTCATTAAAAGCTGGTTTCACTTGTTCAGGTGGATTAACATCTTGTAATTTAAGTTTAACAATTTGGATTCCAATTTCGTAAGAATCAAGAATATCTTGCATTTCTTTTTGAGCTTGGTTATTTATATCTATACGTTTAGTGGTAAGAACTTCATTGAAAGCATGATTACCAACAATTCTACGTAGTACAGATTCTGATATATCTCTTATTGTTTTGTCAACATTTCGAACATTAAATAGAGCCATGAAAGGATCTTGTATTTTAAATTGTACAATCCACTCTAAATCTAAAACGTTCAAATCTCCAGTAAGCATTAAGGATTCATCATCATATGATTTTTGGCTATAAACTGATTTTACACCGCTAGTTCGAGTTCTAAACCCAAATTCACTGGTATAGACTTTTTCTACTGGCACTGGGATAGCTTTTTCAATTCCAAAAGGCAATTTGAAATGAAGGCCTGGCGAAGTGGTTTTTACAACTTTACCAAAGCGTAGTATTACTCCTACCTCGCTGGGTTGGATAGTATAAAAAGCGCCTTTTAAAATAGAGATAACAACCAAGATGCCGATTATTAAAGGTAAAGTAGTTTTTTTAGAATTATTAAAGTTGAATTTGTTCTTCAAGCTTCTTATAATTTCTTCAGGGCTTTTTTGTTGAAAATCCATATAAAAAAGTATAGCATGTAAAGTGACTTTGGCAAGCTATTTTTTTACTATTATTTTTTGGGGTGAATTAGCTGTCCTTATTCCCACATAAGGTAAGATGTCAACAAAAATAGATGTCCCTACTTAATTATGTCTTAAAAGGTTCCTGACACCGTTTTCCTACTATACTAAGTATCCCGAAGTAGGACGTCTATTATACCTAAATAGGTGTCCCTATTTAAATTTTGCTTCCAGTATCTTAATGCGTGTATTTAAATGCTGAATATACACATGCGCCTTTTCTAATTCCTCCAAAATACCCCTTCTATGTGCTCCAATCTCAAGCATTTCTTGACCATTTTCATCAGTCTCTGTTCTAGGAACGGCCTTGAGGTGTTTATTCTGCCACATATATCCAGCATGCTTTTCAATAGATTCCATCTCATAACCTGGCTCAAAGACATAATCAGCGTGGAGCACTCCACCACGTTGATAGATTGAGCCATTTACATCTAATTTGCCGGCAGGACTCACCGTTCCGATGCCGACGTTGCCACCATCTCTTTGAAAAATAAGGGGATTGTTACCATAAGCGCTCTGAACTAGAAAATAAGCATTCGCCGGAGTAGCATCGTATGTCCGCCTAACTACACCTCGATAATTGTTTCCTTGCCCTAAGGTTAGCAAACTATGCCCTGATGAATTCCCAACAGCGATTGTATTATCCGGTGGGTTTACACTAGAAATTGTATTTTCACCAACCACCAAACGTAAACTCGGACTCTCCGTCCCGATGCCGACGTTGCCTTCGACTATTAAATCAGCGGGGTCGGTAATAGTTGTTGCCGCAGAATCATAATAAGTGTCTCCTACAGCCATTTTTTTTGCCCGCATCTCATTATACACCCCAAAAGGGGCGGGATAGTAGGTGGTTATAGTGATATTTTCGGCAAAAGCGCCGGGGGTTAGGAATTAATAAAAAGAAAACCGAAAGGGGAAGAAGAATAAGAGCTTTTAATTTAGGCATCCGGCAATCTCCTTGACTATTTGGTTTTTTGGGTTCAATCCTGTTACGTTCTCATTTTTGTTTTAGTGTTACTTATATGTTAACGGGTATTTTTCCGGACTGGTTAAAATTTCTGTAGATAAGTCAACATCTAACTTTGGCCAGTATAGATGATGATTGTGGAATAATTTTACAGTAGTTATCGCGGATATTTTGGCATTTTTAAACCAAGGATATTTCTTGAAAGGGAGAAAATATTCTTTTTCATTTAATAAAATCCAAAAACCATGTTCAGAAATATTAGTTATCTCTGGTTTTAAGGTGCTCTTTCCATTTTTTAATAATTTCATTTTTATGCCTCTCTACAGTTTTTTGTAAAAAATTTAATTGTTTTTTGGAAAGACCTGAATAATTTGCCAACGCGATTAACGGTTCTAACCAAAACTTTGCTTCTCCGTCTGGAGAAATAACATGAATATGAACTCTCGGCTCCTCTTTGGAGAAAAAATAAAATCTATATTTTCCTTCTCTGAATACTGTAGGACTCAAATTAATCTACCTCCAAACAAATATATTATACCATAATTTTAAATTAAATTGCATCTTTTATTTACGGCTATTTTTTTATATTTTTTGAAGGTGGAATGTCAATAAAAATAGGTGTCTGGGCAGATTCAAGTTTCTAATGCAACAGTTTATAAAATACTTCATTTGGCGTATAAAAATCATGAACCTTTCTGGGTCTATCATTTAACAACTCTTGGACCTCTTTAAGTGTCTTTTTCGATACTTTATTAAAATCTGTACCCTTTGGAAAAAATTGTCTCACCAATCCATTTGTGTTTTCGTTTGTGCCTCGTTCCCAAGGCGAATGAGGGTGTGCAAAATAAACAGTTATATCAGTCTCTTTTGTGAAAAGCTTATGCTGTGACATTTCTTGGCCTTGATCATATGTTAGTGTTCTTTTTAATCCATTAGGAAGATTACTAAATTCTTTTGCAAATGCTTTTCTAACAGATTCGGCATCTTTAGCCTGTAACTTAACTAAAAGTGTTAAACGAGTTACACGTTCAACTAGTGTACCAATGGCAGATTTGTTCATAGTACCCACCACTAAGTCACCTTCCCAATGGCCTGGTATAATCCGATCTGCAACATCAGATGGTCTTTCTTCAATACTGAGATAATCCTGTATGGGGCATGATTTCTGACGCTCCTTCTTAGATCTGCGGTTTTTATGATGCCTTCTCAGACATAATATAATCTCTTTTTTTAAAATGCTACGTGGCCGAACATAAAGATAGCTATAAATTGATTCATGCGAGATGTGCATACTCATATCATTAGGATACAGTATTTTAAGTCGTCTTGCAACTTGTTCTGGAGTCCATCGCTTTTGCACTATGTGATAATGAACAAGCTTAAGTAATTTTATATTTTTATCAAGTTTTCGTTCTCTTGGATACCGATGTAGTTGCTGTTTTGCATATTCTTGACCATTTAAAGCCCTGTAGTCATTCTTGCATGGAGATGAACGCTTAATCTCACGAGAAATAGTGCTTGGAAGTCTGTTCATTGCCGTAGCAATATTCCTGACGCTGGCACACAAAACTAATTGACGACTAATTTCCTCACGTTCAGCAAAGGTTAATCTTATATATTTATTCATAAGCAACTCCTTTATCTGCTATTTTAACAGATTTAAAAGTGTTGCGTTAGTGACTTTAATCTCCACTGTCCCTATTTCGTCCTATTTCCCTCTATTTCCCTCGCGCATCTCTTTTCATAAAAGCACTACCTGTTCTTTCAATATTTTTTCTCTAAGAAGGGGTTTGAGGGTGTCGTATTCTACCAAATCTACTTTGCACCCCACGGCCTCTTCGATTTTTTGTTTAAGCCCTACAAAACCAAGCAGGCTAATATCCGCCTTAATATCTACCAAAATATCAATGTCACTCTCTTCTCTCATCTCGCCCCGGACACATGAGCCGAAAAGGGCTACTTTTTTAACTTCATAATCCCGTAAGATTGGGAGAATTTTTCGTTTTATTTCTTCAATATCTTTTTTCATCTTTTCTTTGTTACAACCCGTTGGAGAATTTTCTCTAACGGGGCAAAATTATAATTTTCGCTTATCAATTCATATTTACTAGTATATGTTAGGATGATTAAAAAGGCAAGAAAGAATATTGCCAAGTAGTGTCAAGATTTATTCGCAAATTATAAAGGTTTCTTGACGGGAAGTATTAAACGGGAGAAGTATTAAAGCAGGCGTTCTACTCAGGGACACTCTATTTCTGTGCAAGGGGTATTGTAAGTTTATAGGGTGTCCCTGAGTAGGACGTCTGCCATGCATAGACAAATCGGAAAATCTATGGTATCGTAAATATGGTGATTGTATGACTGGAAAAAAATTAGGAAAACTTTTTAAATTACACTGGCTAAAAATCGTTTTTAGTCTTTTGATTCTTGCCTTTATCTCAGGAGTAATCTTCTTACTTATTATCGGAGTTCAGCAATTCATAGGTTTAGAGTCATTTTACAAGCGGACTACTTTAGCTAGTATTCCCTTTCAGATGTTTATGGCTATAATTACTGCTATTGCTTTTGCAAGCATATATATGGGCTTTCATTATTGGTTTATGTTTGGTGGTGGCTTAACTAAAATCGGTCAGAAAAAAATAAAGACTGCTGATGTAAATGTCAAATGGTCTGATGTGGTTGGAATGGAGTCATCTAAACGGGAAGTTGCTGAAGTAATAAGTTTGCTTAAAGATCGAGCTCAACTTAAACGTGTTGGTGGAAGAATTATTAAAGGTATACTTATGTCAGGACCACCGGGTTGTGGCAAGACTTATTTAGCTAAAGCCCTGGCTACTGAAACTGGTCTCCCCTTTTTAGCAACTGTTGGAAGTGAATTCATGGGCATGTTTGTAGGTATGGGTGCTGCTCGCCTAAAATCATTATTTAAAGAAGCTAGAGCATTAGCTGACCTTCATGGTGGTTGTCTTATATTTATTGATGAAATTGATACCATAGCTCGGCCAAGGGTAGGAATTAGTGGTCTAGGTGGTGGTATGTCATACAATGCTACTGTGAATCAGCTTCTTACTGAAATGGATGGTTTGCGTCAAACTGAGAATAACATTGTAATTGTTGCTGCTACTAATGTTAATGAAAATGAATTAGATTCAGCTCTTATGCGGGCTGGTCGATTTGATCGTAAGATTTATGTAAACAAACCTCGACTTAGTGATAGAAAAAAATTATTTGAATATTATTTAGGTAAGGCTCAATCTGATCCTAAAATAGATAGCAACGTTTTGGCTAAAAGAACCATAGGTTTTTCCCCAGCTGATATTGCCAATATGGTACGTGAAGCATCGTTAATTGTTATTCGTAATAAGTGCGGAAAAATTACTTATAAAGACCTTTCTGAGGCTTATGACCGGGTAGTATTTGGTTTACAAAGTCAAATTGTTTTAAGTGACAAAGAAAAAAAGTGGACAGCTTACCATGAAGCTGGTCATGCGATTATTGCTTACCTTACTCATCCTACTGATGATGTTATAAAAGCTTCAATTGTTCCTCGTCGAGGTGCTTTAGGCTATGTTGGCCATAGGCCTAAGGAAGAAATGTATGCACCATCAAGAGAATGGTTTGTTGCCAACATTAAGACTTCTTTAGGTGGTTATGCGGCTGAGAAAACTAAATTTGGAACTACTAGCTCAGGTGTAGCCAGTGATTTTAATTCAGCTTTAAAACTTGCCCATAATATGGTTTATCGTTATGGTATGGGTGAAAGTGGTATTTTAGGTAATTTCGATGCTTTAGTTTTTGGTCAAACTTCTCTTCTTTCAGAAGACACCAAGAGTAAGATTGATGATGATGTGCAGAAGATATTAAGAAGTTGTCTTAGTGAAGTAACTGAGATATTAAATAATGAGAAAGAACTCCTAGAATATTTTGCAAAAGAATTACTTCAGAAGGGTGAACTTGAATATGATGAGATTGTTGAAATATTTAAAAAGCATGGCAAAGAACGTTCTGAAGATTTTTCTAATTAGTTTTGTTTTATTTTTTCTTTTATCTTGTACAGTTCCTGCTACCTATTCACGTAAAAACATTCAAAAATCATTAAAAGATATTTGTAAAAATGAATTTAACATTGAGGTTAAGGTTAGGTTCTCTGGAGAGACTATTTGGGTTTATGCTCCGCTTGAAGAACTTATTGATTCAACTGGTCAGTGGAATAAAGAAGTTCAGGATACACGAGTAAAGATTTTTCTTGCTTTAGGGCGAGTCTTTCTAAGTATGGATAATCCTCCAAAACTTTATTGTTTATTGGCCTCAGGTATAAAGGGAACTGGTTTGGATACTTATACAATAGGATATATTCCTGATATGATTAAATTTGATTTGGGTTTTATCTCTTCAGCTGAGCGTGAAAAAAGAATTGCTTTCCTCTCTTTTCCAAACCCCAGTGCTCTTAGCGATGCTAAGGGTGAGCATATACAAGAATATGATATATCTATTGGTGAATTCATTTCTTATTTAGTAGGTCAGAATGTTGAAGAAAAATTTCGCTCTTCTCTATTTAATAAAAGCTTTCAATTGAAAAAAATATTTGCATATTATCGGAATAATACTTTAAAGGTAAATTTTGATATTAAAAGTATTGAGCCTCAAGAAAATTCAATTAATCCATTTGATGAAGTCAGAAAAACTATAAAAGAAATTTTAGATATTTACAATTCCTCTTCTGAGATTACGGAGATAGAAATTAATAATTTCTCAACTGGTAAGGCTAGAGTTTATACCCCAGAAAATTTAGCCCTTTAATTTAAGTTTAATTTTTAAGTGTTCCTTAGGAAATTATTTCGACTTGCCTTCCCCTAACTTTTATTTTTTTATCCAGAATAAGTTTCAAAGCTTTGGGGTATAATTTATGTTCAAGATTGTGAACTTTTTCTTCAAGTTTTTTTTCGCTCATTCCCTTCTCTATTTTAATAGTTTCTTGTAAGATTATTGGTCCGTGATCAATTTCTTCGTCAATGAAATGAATTGTAACCCCGGTTATTTTGCAGCCATACTCATAAGCTCTTCGGATAGCCCCAACACCTTTGAAGGCTGGCAATAGTGAAGGGTGAATATTTAAAATTTTGTTGTTAAAATTTTTTACAAAGAAAGGAGTAATAAGTTTCATATATCCGGCTAAAATTATAAGATCAATTTTTTCTTTTTTTAAAATTTCAATTATTTTTTTATCAAAGGCTAATTCAGATTTGAATTTATTAGGATCCACAAAAGTATCTTTTATATTTAAATTGTTAGCGCGTTTGCGAACAAAAGAATTTTTTTTATCAGTGATTAAAATTTTTATTTTAGCATTTATTTTTTGTTTAGAGATTGCTTCAACTAGAGCTTGAAAATTTGTTCCATTCCCTGAGGCTAACACTGCAATATTTTTTTTCTTTACCATTAGTTTAAATTTTTCGTAAAATCTTTAAATTGAATTTCTTACCATTTTTCCTAAGCATTAATTTAACACTTACATAATAGATGCAAATTGCTAATAGAGCAATAGAAAAACTAAAAAGTTCCCCATGGCTTCTAAAGAAAACTAAGCTTGATACAAAAATCAAGGCTGGCGCAAAAAACATAATTAAGCTGGCTATAAGGGTTTTTTTCTCTTCAATACCAATTTCAACTTTATTGCCTACATCTAACTTAAGTTGATTATTTTCTAAGGTCAATGTTTCTTTACTCATGCCACAAACATCAGAGAGCTTACAACAGGAGCACATTTCTTTTTTGGTAAATCTTACCTTAATCTTATTATCGCAGACTTCAACTATGTCGACTATTTCTTTAAACATTATTTAATGGACAGGGCAAGCCCTGTCCCTACGATATTTTTATAATACATTTTGTTGGACATTTGCTCTTACCTTGCTCTAAACTAGTTGGATCATTTGGCTTATTGTAATTAAGCGTTGAGAGGTTGTCTTTCATTTGATAGGGAGAATTCTCTATTTTGGTGCATAAACTGCAACTAATACATCCCTTGCTACAAACTTTTTTTACTGCTAGTGCCGTCTCTTTGTTAGCACAAGCAATGTTATAGACAGGGAGGTTATTTTTAATTGGAACAAGTTCAAATAAGTTTCGAGGACAAGCTTTTAAGCATTTTCCGCAACCAATACATTTTTTAAAATCAACCTGGATAGCTTGGTCTTTAAGCTCAAGAGCATTTGTTGGACAAACGTTTATGCAGTCACCAAGAGCTAGACAACCATAAGCACAGTCAATTACCCCACCACTTATATTAGCAGAGCGACAGTCATTTGGACCAATATATTTTGATGATGATTTTTTTTCTTTGCTTTTTGCTGAACAATGACAGATAACTACTTGAGCGCTTGAAGAAACACAACCAGTTAGACCTAGAGCCTCAGCGATTTTTTTATTAACTTCTTCTCCAGCTGGCAAGCATCCTGAGAAGGTGCTACACTCTTTTGTTATAGTTTCAGCGTAAGCTCGACAACCGCTAAATCCACAAGCACCACAATTTAATCCTGGAAGTAATTCTAATATTTTTGTTACTTGAGGATTCTCTTTTACCTTTAATTTCTTACTTAATAAAGCTAGAAGTATTGAGAAAGCTAATCCAGTTAAACCTAAGACTATTGTTGGGATTATTATTTTACTCATTTTTATGATGAAATTAATCCTGAAAACCCCATAAAAATAAGGGCAAGCAGGCCAGCAGTAATTAAAGTTAATGATGCTCCTCTAAATACTTTAGGTATATTAACGTATTGAAGTTCTTCGCGGATGCCAGCCATAATTAATAGTACTAAAGAAAACCCTAGACCTCCGGAGAAACCAAAAACAACTGCTTCTAAGAATTTATAATTTCTGGTTACCATAAATAAAGCTGAACCAAGAATTGCACAATTTGTTGTAATTAATGGTAAATATATTCCTAAAGATTGATATAGAGAGCTAGAATATTTTCTTATAAACATCTCAACAATTTGGACTAATGAGGCGATAACTAAAATAAAAACCACATATTCAAGATAAAATAAACCAAATTTAACCAGAATAAGATTATAAATAAGCCAACTTATGCTAGTAGCTAAGGTCATTACAAAGGTAACAGCCATGCCCATGCCAAAGGCTGATTCAATTTTACCGGAAACTCCTAGAAAAGGGCAGATTCCCAGGAAATAAGAGAGAACCAAATTGTTTATTAAGAGTGTCGAAACAAATATTATAATTAAATCTTGCATAAATCTGTGTAATCTGTTTTTTAATCTGTGTAATCAGGCATCCTATTTCTTATAGGATGCCTCGATTTTGTTCATTACAGCCACTAGAAGTCCTAAAACTAAAAATGCTCCAGCTGGGAGAATCATTATAATTAAAGGGTTATAATTTGCTGGCATTATCATTATTCCTAAAATGCTTCCAGCTCCAAAAATTTCTCGGATTGAACCTAAAATAAATAATCCCCAGCAAAAACCAAACCCCATACCTAAAGCATCACTTAGAGAGCTTCTAACATTATTTTTGGAAGCGAATGCTTCACAACGACCAAGAATAATACAATTAACAATAATTAATGGAATATAAGGACCTAAGACACGACTAATTTCTGGGAATTGGGCTTTTAAAAATAAATCAACAATTGTAACAAAAGTTGCGATGATTACAGTGTAAACGGCAATTCGTACTTGGTGAGGAACTATTTTTTTAATTAGTGAAACTACTAATGAGGAAAAAAACAAAACAAAAATTACTGCAAGCCCCATAGAGATGCCATTTATTGCTGAGGTAGTTACAGCTAAGGATGGACACATACCAAGGAGTTGACGAAATACCGGGTGATTTTTCCACAGGCCTTTAGTAAAATTTTTCATAATAATTATTTTCTATTTTATCTTATTTAATATTGTTTTTATATTTTCTTTTTTATTTTAAAAAACTAATTCTTATTGAGAAGTTCTTTTATTTCTTTAATACGTTTATTTAAAGTATTTACTACTGCTCGCGAAGAAACCGTTGCTCCGGTAATTGCTTTTATTTGCCCTTCTCTTGGTGTATCGTTTTTTATACAAGTTATATCTTTGGTTATTGATAAATTTTTAAATTGATTTTTAAAAGGGTTTTTCTGAATTTTTGCACCAAGCCCTGGTGTCTCTAGAGATTCTACAACTTCAATACCTTTGATATATTCTAAAAGTTTATCAGTGACTACTAACATTTTTATTTTACCTTGATATCCTTGCCCAGAAGCTATAAAACCATAACCGATTAAGTTCTTGTTTTGATTGGAGAGTTTATATATTGTTTCAGTTACAATAGTTAACTCTTCTACATTTATTGCATCAGGAGCTAACATGGCTAAGGCCTTTTCTATTCGTTTTTCTTTATTTATTTCAATTTTTTCATTAGCTAAGCCATAAACAACTGCTAGCAAAAGTCCACAGATAATACAAACTAAAGTTAATACCGAGGTTATCCTGATGACTTCTTTCACTTTAACAAACCTCCTTTAAGATTTCAATGTAGACCCATAAGCCTTTTTTTAAACTAGTTGGGTTCATGTTCCAAATCTCCTTGGTTTGGTGTAGCGATTAATCAAAGGTGTTAAGGCATTCATAAAAAGAATTGAATACATGACTCCTTCAGGTAATCCGCCAAAATATCTTATTATCATTATTAGTATTCCACAACCAATACCAAAGATGTATCTCCCTTTTTTAGTGGTTGGGGTGGTGACTGGATCAGTAGCCATAAAAAAAGCTCCTAATAGTAAGCCACCACTGAATAGATGAAACCAAATTGAACCCCAGCTAGGATTAATTAAATATAGAATAATTGAACTTATAGTTGTGGTAAGCAATAAACTTAAAGGGATGCGCCAGCCAGCAACTTTTCGTATTAGAAGATATAGACCTCCGATTATTAAACAAATTGCTGAAGTTTCACCTAAACTTCCAGAAACTTTACCAAAAAATAAACTTGAATTGGGTGTAATTACTTGGCTAAATTTTCTTAAAATTAGTGGAGTAGCTGAACTTATGGCATCAACTGAATTTGGTTTTATAAAAGTAGTAAGCATTTTGGGGTAAGCCGCCATAAGAAAAGCTCTGCCGATTAAGGCTGGATTAAAAATATTTGCCCCTAGACCACCAAAAATATGTTTTCCAATACTAATAGCAACTATAGAGCCTAAGCTAGCTGCATACCAGGTTACTGAAGGTGGAAGGGTAAGAGCTAGCAATAAGCCAGTTACTGCAGCACTATAATCATTTAGGGTGGAAGGCTTTTTACGCAAGAGTAAAATGATTCTTTCAGTTATCAGTGCAGTGAATGTACAATTTGCAATTAGCAGAACAGCTCTGATTCCAAAGAAATAAATTGAAGCGATTACTGCTGGTAGTAGGGCGATCATCACTTGTTTCATTAGGTAAGATGTACTTAACCTTGATTTTAAGTGAGGCGGGCTACTTATTATTAATGACATAATTTTTTCCTGTTTTTATATAATGGACAATAGGTATTTTTGCCGGACAACCATAAGTACAACAACCACATTCAATACAGTCGGTAATATTAAATTCAGCCAAAGATGAGTAATTATTTTTTTTAATTCGTTTTACATATTCTAAAGGAAGAAGATTCATTGGGCAAGTGTCAACGCAGCGGTTACAGCGTAGACAAGGCTCCTCTTTGGCGCTATCAATTCCATCAGCTAGGAATAGAAAACCACCAGCATTCTTAAGTATTGGATAATCTAAGCTGTCGAGTGCAATACCCATCATCGGTCCACCACAGATTATTTTTTTAGGATCTTTCCTAAATTCTAGAATTTTTTTATCAATTAACTCTTTCAAAGTTGTTCCGATTTTTACCCAAATATTCCTTGGAGTTACTAATCCATCACCACAGAAGCTAACTAATCTTTCAATTAGAGGTTTATCAAGATAAATGGCTTGATAAATTGCAAAACAAGTGGCAACATTATGAACCAAACAACCAACATCAAGTGGTAATTTTCTAGGAGGAATTTTTTTCTTGGTTATTAGTTGAATAAGTTGTTTTTCTCCTCCTTGTGGGTAAGCAGTATTTAAGACAAAAGAGTGTATCGGAGGTAATTCAATTTTATTTGTACTGATGAAAAGATTTATTTTTTTTATTGCTTCGGGTTTATTCTCTTCAATCGCAAAGATTACTTCTTTAGGGTTAATCAATTTACAGATTAATTTAATTCCCATAAATATTTCTTTCATCTTCTCTATCATTAAGCGGTAATCACAGGCCAGATATGGCTCACATTCACAACCGTTGATTATCAAAGTATCAATTTTCTTGGGCGGGTTTAACTTTACATGAGTTGGGAAAGCAGCTCCGCCCATACCAACTATTCCATGATTAGCAATAGTTTCTAATATTTTTTCTTTACTTAAAGATTCAATATCTTTATTATCACGGGGTAAGTATTCTTTTTCTTCATCTTGGCATTGAATAATAATTGCTGGGGATTTTTTTAAAGTTGGGTGATACCAATTGGCGATATCAATAATCTTTCCTTTTTTTGGGGCATGCAATTGAGAGGAAATCAACCCTCGAGCATTAGCAATCACATCTCCTTGATCAACTATGTCACCTTTCTTAACACAAGGCAGTGAAGGGGCTCCAGTATGTTGAGCTAAGGGAAGATAAAGTTTAGAGGGGCTAAGAAACTTTTCACTAACTAAGTTATGCTGAGGTTCTTTATGCTCTGGTACTTTAATCATCGGTAAATATAAATATTGTTGATACGAAAAATCCGATTATACCAAGCGAGACTATAATTGTAAAGGGATTGAAGAAATCTGCTAGAGCAGAGCAAATAAACATTGAGATTAAAAATCCCAAGTGAGAGGTGAATTCTAGACCACTAAATATTCTTCCTAAGACCTTTTGATCACTTTCTTTATGAATAAGTGCATTTACTCCTACAAATACCGGGGAAGTAATTATTCCAAAAATAAAAGCTAGAGTTATTGCATAAAGTGTTTGAGGGTAAGCTCGCAAAGATATAACAAAAAATATAAGATATAGTGAAGTGAACAATAAACTCAAGTTTATAACTTTTTTTATTGAAAATTTATTGGCAATTTGTCCATAGACTAAAGAGCCTATAAAAATACCAGCACCTAAAGATACTGTAACAAATCCGAGATCGCTAGTTACTGTAGATAAAACCTCTTGAATAAAACGAATAAAAACTACATACAATCCGCCGATGTAGGAGAAGATAAAGAAAAACATCTTAAAGGCATATTTTGTTTCATTAGATGTAAAGATGTATTTTATCCCTTCGTGGAATTCTCCAACGAATGATTGCTTAACTTCTTTGATTACTTTTTTTCCTATATTAGTAATGTCACTAACTTTAAAGTTACTTTTTTCTTTAGTAGAAATAAGAAATATTGCTAAAGCTGAAACAAAAAAAGTTCCAGCATCCAAACCAAAAGCACTGGTGACTCCCCACCTTTCAACAATAATCCCGCCTAAGCCAAAACCAATGATTGCCGCGATAGTAGCAGTTATTGAAATTAAAGAATTAGCCAAGAAGATATCTTCTTTTTTAGTAATTTCTGGGATAAAGGCCATTTTAGCTGGTATAAAAAATTTACCAGCACTAAATGAAAGAAAAAGGAGAACGTAGACTATAGCAAAAGCTTTTAATTTCAAGAAAAATATCGGAATTAGTAATATGAATATGCCTCTTAGGAGATCGCTAGCGTACATAGTCTTTCTTTTGCTCCAACGATCTATATAGACTCCCGATATCGGCGAAATAATGAATACTGGTATTATTGCCATGCTCATTATTAGTGCTAGATGTGAAGAAGACATTGATACTTTAGAAACTAGTCCTACTAGGGCTATTTGGGTTAGTCGATCACCAAATTGAGAAACAATCTGGCCAAACCAAAGGCAGAAAAAATTTCTTTTAGCTAGAATTTTAAAGTATTTTGAAATCATCTTGGTTCTTTAGGCTACGTCTTTGTATCCTTCTCTTCCCTCTTATTTATTAAGCCGAGGGAGAGAGTCGAACTCTCGACCTGTGCATTACGAATGCACTGCTCTGCCAACTGAGCTACCTCGGCAATAATTTTGCAAACTATTAATCAGCTTCAAGCTTTAAGCTATTTTTTTAGACGAGGTCTAAGGATATTTTTAGAAAACTATATGAATTTTAACAGAAATGATCGAACTTCTCAAGCAAATTTAATTTGTTTATTGAATTATTTGTGTTTTAGTTTATTAAAAAAGTTCTTGCAAGAATAATCAAAAATTGTTAATATATGCCGTTTATGATTTTACCAACACCCTATTATTTAATTTATGAGCAGAAATTGCTCAAAAACTTAAAAACCATTGAGCGGATTAGGAATAATTCCGGCGCTAAATCTGTTTTAGCCCTAAAATGCTTTTCAACTTGGTCGGTTTTTCCGTTTATGAAAAGATATATTGATGGAACAACTAGTAGCTCATTGTATGAAGCTCGCTTGGGAAGAGAGAAATTTGGCAAAGAAGTTCACGCTTATAGTGTGGCTTTTTCAACTGATGAGGTAGAAAAAGTTAGGCAATATGCTGATAAAATTATTTTTAATTCAATATCTCAATTAAAGAGACATTATAATATTGTTAAATCACTCAACATAGGTTTGAGAATAAACCCTCAGATTAGTTTTTCACATTTTGATTTAGCTGATCCAGCTCGTAAGTTTTCAAGACTGGGTGTAGTTGATAAAAATTCTCTTTCAGAGATTGTACCACTGATTCAAGGATTAATGTTTCATTTTAATTGCGAAAATGATAATTTCAATAATTTTGTTTCCAGTGTTGACTTTATTGGTCGGGTTTATGGGGATTTATTAAAAAAAATGCAATGGGTTAGCTTAGGTGGTGGAATTCATTTCACCAAAAAAGGCTACCCAGTTAAAAAGTTGATTAAGCTATTAAAAGATTTTAGTAATAAATTTAAAGTTCAGGTTTATCTTGAACCAGGAGAAGCAATTATAACTCAGTCAGCCGAACTAGTAACTAAGGTGGTTGATATTGTTCACAACCAGAGAAATATCGCGATTATTGACTCCTCTATTGAAGCTCACATGTTAGATTTATTAGTTTATCAGATGAATGCTAAGATAGATAAAGCTTCTGAAGGAGGAAAGTTCGAATATGTAATAGCTGGTAATTCTTGTTTAGCTGGCGATGTCTTTGGTACTTATCGTTTTAAGGCTCGTTTAAAGGTTGGAAGCATTATTAGAATTAGCGATGCAGCTGGCTATACAATGGTTAAGAAAAATTGGTTTAATGGGCTTAAAATGCCTTCGATTGTTGTAAAAAAGAAAAATGGATCATTACGCATAATTCGTCGCTTTGAATATAAAGATTTTTTAAATAACTTATCGTGAGGGAGGTCAAATAAAATGAAAAAAAATGTATTAATTATTGGTGCTGGTGGGGTTGCCCATGTAGCTGCACATAAGTGTGCACAAAATAATCATATTTTAGGTGATATTTGCATTGCATCGCGAAAACAAAATAAGTGTGATGCGATAATTGAGAGCATTAAACGAAAAAATAATATAAAAGATTCTAGCAAAAAAATATATTCAGCTCAGATAGATGCCTTTAATATTCCGGCTACAGTTAGCTTAATAAAAGAGACCAATTCCCAGATAGTAATAAATCTTGCAACTGCATTTATTAATATGTCGCTTCTGGAAGCTTGTATTCAAACTGGTGTAGCTTATATGGATACGGCTGTACATGAGGATCCAGACAAAACTTGTGAGAATCCACCATGGTATGCAAATTATGAGTGGAAACGCAAAGACGATTGTAAACAAAAAGGAATTACTGCTATTTTAGGTGTAGGCTTTGATCCAGGGGTTGTAAATGCTTATTGCGCCCTAGCAGCTAAGGATCATTTTGACACAATTGATACTATTGATATTATGGATGTTAATGCTGGTGTTCATGATAAGTATTTTGCAACTAACTTTGATCCTGAGATAAATTTTAGAGAATTTGTCAAGGTTTGGACTTGGGTTGATCGAAAATGGGTCGAAAAAGACATTCACAAAATAAAGAGAACTTATGATTTTCCAGTTGTTGGTCAACAAACTATTTATTTGAATGGCCATGATGAAATTCATTCTTTGTCAAAAAATATTGATGCTAATAGTATTCAATTCTGGATGGGTTTTAGCGACCATTACATAAATATTTTTACTATACTTACAAAATTAGGTTTAACTTCAATAAAACCTGTAAAGACGGCTGAAGGAATTGAAGTTGTACCTTTAAAAGTGTTAAAAGCTATTTTACCTGATCCTCTCTCCCTCGCGCCTAATTATACTGGAAAAACTTGCATAGGTAATTTCATTAAAGGTCAAAAAGATGGGAAAAATAAGGAGATTTTTATTTACAATACCTGTGACCATCAAGATTGTTTTCAAGAGGTTGAATCACAAGCTATTTGTTATACTGCTGGTGTTCCGCCAGTAGCTGCGGCTATACTGATTGCTGAAGGAGTATGGGATGTAGAAACTATGGTAAATGTTGAAGAATTAAACCCAGTTCCGTTTATAAACTTGCTTGATACTATGGGATTGCCAACTAAGATTCAAGAAACTGGAGTATCAGCTCTACAGTCATGAGCTATATTTTTGCTGAAAAGATGGAGTTAACAGATAAAGACATTTATTTGAAAAAAATCTTGCAAATGTAATATTGTTATGCAATAATAAGAAAAATAGTTAATTAAATTAGCTTTTATGCTATACAAAAAAGAAAAAACAAGATATAAGGATGGTGACGGAACGATACTCTTCTACTAGCAGTGATTATGCAGAAATTCGCTTTTCTAGCGAATTTTTTTGTTCAACTTACCCCCATTTTATTTCCCAAGTTAAAAAAAATATAA
This sequence comes from Candidatus Susulua stagnicola, assembly GCA_030765735.1. Classification (GTDB taxonomy): domain Bacteria; phylum Omnitrophota; class Gorgyraeia; order Duberdicusellales; family 4484-171; genus Susulua; species Susulua stagnicola. Next base: position 18,979 of record JAVCBZ010000107.1, read on the forward strand.
ATCTGGTTTTTCGGTTTTTAGAACAATATTTAGGGTCTAAAATTCTCGAGCTTGTCGAGTGTTTCAAAGGAGGTGATTAGATGGCTAGCAAGATATTTGGTTATGAATTGATTATGGATCTTTATGAATGTGATAAAGATGTAATTACATCTAAGAAGAAATTAAAAGAATACGTTGATACATTATGTAAGTTGATAAAAATGAAGCAATATGGGAAAACATTACTTCCCTATTTTGGTGAAAAAGCAGTTTATACTAAAGGGTATTCTTTGATCCAATTAATTGAGACTAGCTCTATCACTGGTCATTTTTCAGATTTTTGGAATACAGCTTATATTAATATTTTTTCTTGCAAAAAGTATGATCAAGAGTTAGCTAAGAAGTTTACTAAACAATTTTTTAAAGCTAAAAAGACAAAAGTTAGATTTATTATTCGATAATTCTTCTTGAGTTTTCTTTTCCTTTGTGGCGTTGAGGTCTTCTAAGATTTTTAAGATCTATCATCGTCGTGCTATGTTGAAGAACATTCCTAAGAGGATAAAATTAATAACAAGGCTAGTTCCACCATAGCTAAGACAAATTAAAGGAAGTCCAACTACAGGCAATATTCCTAAGGTCATGCCAACATTAATGAATATATGTAGAAAAAAGACTAAACTTATTCCCAAACAAAGGTAATATGCGAATGGATCTCTTAGCCCTTTAGCTTGTTGTAAGATTTTTTTCAAAATTAACCAATAAACTAGAAGCAAGAAAAATACACCTATGAATCCCCATTCTTCAGCTATAACAGTGAATATAAAATCAGTGTGCCTTTCTGGGAGAAAATTAAATTGATTTTGAGTACCAGCAAGAAATCCTTGACCAGTGAGTCCTCCTGATCCGATGGCAATTTTTGATTGAATTATTGTATATCCTGAGCCTAGAGGGTCAACATTAGGATTGATGAATACAGTTAATCTTCTTATTTGGTAATCTTCTAATTTTTTTAAGGCAAATGGAGACAGAATAAGACCAAGAACAATAAGAAAAATAAAGTATCGTTTTTTTACTTTTGAGAAGAATCCTAAGCCAAAAAAGATAAAAACAATAATCAATGCTGTTCCCAAATCTGGTTGTTTAAAAATAACTAAAGCATTAAGGGTAACTAAGCAGAATGGAATAATAAAATTTTTTAAAGGTTCTCTATACTCATTTTGAGAAAAAAATCGGGCCAAAATAATGATTATAGCGATCTTTGATATTTCTGAGGGTTGAAAAGTGATACCAAAGATTGAAATCCAACGCTGTGCCCCCATTGCAGTTTTGCCGAAAAGGTATGTTGATAACAAAAGTAATAAATTTAAAACGTAGATTACATATCCAGCATCAAAGTAAATTCGGTAATTTATTGAGGAAAAAAGTATTAATAATACCCATGAAGCGACTATCCAAATAAGTTGTTTAAAAAGTATAATATGGTTAGCGAGTTCCCCACCTTGATGAAGGCTACTATATATAGAAAAAAGGCTTAATAAATTTAGAAAAATAAGACAGATCACAATTGTTTTTAGACCAGATACTTTAGATGTTAGGATCTTTAAGTTAAACATTTTTATAAAAGCTCCTCTTCGTCAATTTTTTTTAAGAATTTATATACAACTTTTACCGCTTCATGGCTTGACTTTCCATTTTCTAGAAATACGCAAATAGTATAGGTTGAATTTTTATAGGGGAAATATCCAGTAAACCATCCATGTGCTTTGCCATTCGTTTGTGCTGTTCCGGTTTTACCAGAAATTTCAAAATTTAAATTTTTTAATAATGATGCTGTACCGCTTTCTTCATTAACTACGCCACGGAGACCTTTCTTAATTTCTTCAATAATTCCTTTCCTACATTTGATATAAGTTTTTGATGGTAAATCTGAAGGTAAGTTTCCCACTTTTTTAAGGATTTTTGGTTTAACTAGATAACCATTATTTGCAAAAACGTTCATTGCCAGCATGTTGGCTATTGGAGTGACTTCCATAAAACCTTGTCCAATAGAAAAATTAACTGTATCACCAGCATACCAGTTTTGTTTTAATGTTTTTTTCTTCCAGCGCAAAGTAGGGACAAACCCTTTCTTTTCATAAGGTAAATCGATTCCAGTTAATGATTCCAAGCCAAATTGCTTTGCTACTTTTGATAAAGCATTTGGACCTATTTTAAGGCCAAGATTATAAAAATAAGAGTTACAAGAATGCGTAATTGCTTGATATAAATTTTGTAAGCCATGAATTTTACCACATTTAAATTTTGTTGAACCAACCATGATTTTTCCTTCACAAAGGAATTTTTTGTTAGGAGTTATTTTTTCTCCATCTAAGGCAGCTAATGCTACTAAAGGTTTGAAGGTGGATCCTATTGGATAGCTTGCTTGAATAGCTCTATTAAGTAAAGGACTGGACTTATTGGTAAGAAGTTTGGAAACGTTTTTGCCGCTTATAAAACTATTAGGGTCAAAAGAAGGAGATGAACAAAGTGCCAAAATTTCACCATTCACTGAATTCATAAGAATAATAACACCTTTCTTTTTATTCAATGCAGCAAAACCAATTTCTTGAATGCGACTATTAATAGTAAGATAAATATCTTGGCCTTTCTTAGGTCGTTTCTCTCCTAGAAATCCAACGATTTTGTTTCTTGCATTTACTTCAATTAAATCTCCGCCATCTTGGCCTTTTAAATAAGCATCATAGTATTGCTCTACACCAATAAATCCGACTCTTTCTAATGGTTTGTAACCATATTTTTTTAATTTTTCATAATGAGTTGAAGCTTTCTTAACGTAACCAATAAAATGAGCTGCTTTTTCTTGTTGAGGGTAGTAACGTTGAGGTTCAGGGCTTATTAAAATTTCATTCGTAAACTTTTCTTTTATTTGTAAAGCTGTAAGTTTATCAATATTTTTAATAATATTTACAGCGGTAAAAGGATTTTTTGAATTTCTACAATAGTTTTCTTTAATTGTTGCTAAGCTATATCCAGAAAATTTACTTAAACTATTAAATAAAGAATCCTTTTTGTTTTTGATTTGATAAGGAATAACGCTAATATTGAATACTGCGCGATCATAGGCAAGGAGATTACCATCACGGTCAAAAATTGAACCGCGAATTGCTGGGATAGGGATAAGCCTTACGTAGTTATTTTGAGCTCGTTGTCTATAGTGATTACCATTAACAACTTGATAGAAGAAAAGAACTACCATTAAAAATAAAAATCCGATTGTATAGATTTTTTTAATTCCGTCTGTGGATAAAATAAAGCTAGATTGTTTCATATTCCTTTTACAAATGTATTTTTATTGATTAAATTATTGAGATATTCCAAAAGAGTGGATACATTTGTCTTTACCAATAAAATATGTTATTAAAAAGTATATTAAAAGAGACTGTATAAGAAATTTTATCCAAAAAAATGGCAAAAATAAACTGCTACGGATAGAATTAATAATTATATGTATAATGAGAGCTAACAATACTAAAGAGTTTTTTATAATGAAAACTCTTGTTTGTTTGCTTACAAAACGAAAATGAGAGAATAAATAATTATTTAAAAGACAGATGAGAGGAAATTCTATTAAACATATAGGTCTCATTCCAGGATTAAAAGAATCGCAAAGTAAGCCTAAAATAGCGCTTGCTCCAAGAGCAGATAATAAGTCTTCATTTAAAGAGACAAAAATAACCCCGAGGAAAACAAATTCTACGGCTAAGGAATAACCAAGAGGCTTGATTAAGTCGAGAACAAAGAGTGATGTGAGTAATGCTAAAAGCTTGGTGTTTATTTTTTTCATTTGATAATAAAAATTTTATTGAAAAAAATACTTTCAGAAGTTAATTCTACTGCTATATTGCAAAAAAGTTGGTTAGTTCTTTTTTTAATGCTTTTAACTTTACCGACTTCAATAGGAAAAGACAAGGAGTCACTTTTTACCCAAACTCTATCTCCCTTTTTAATCGTTTCTTCTTTTTCAACATAGAGAATTTCAGCTCCAGTTAGATTTCCTTTAAGTAAGCCTGAGCCAAATTTTCCCACAAATACTGATATTTTAAAGTCAGGATCATTGATTAAGAGTAGATGAGAAAAAGTTTTTTTAACTTCAGTAATTTTTCCAAGAAGTTGACCTTCTTCGTTAATGGCTAAAAGTCCTTTTTTCAAATTCATATCTTCTCCGCCATTTATTAAGAGGTATCGTTGCCAGTTTGAAGGTGAAAAGCTTAAAACTCCTACACCGACTAAGTCTATTTTTTTACTTTCTTTAAAGTTAAGAGCTTTTTGCAAATATTCATTTTCTTTTTTTAGGTGCTTAGATTCATTAATTTTTATTTTTAAGGAAATATTTTCTTTTTTTAACTTTTCATTTTTTTGAGATATTTTTGAAGAAGATATTGTTAGCTGATGGGAGAAAAGTGAGAATAAATTACGTATAACGTTTTTAAAAGGTAGGAAAAGCAGAAAAATAACTAGAAGATAAATGACTAGGATTTTGAGTTTTGTTTTAGAAGGAAGATACAAGGGACAGTTTTTTTAAGAATTTAGGTTCTTCCAAAATTTTTCCTGTTCCCAAGGCAACAGCAGTTAAAGGGTCATCAGCAACAAAACAAGCTAGGCCAGTTTCCTCTGAAATTAGCCTATCCATACCTCTTAATAGAGCTCCACCACCACACAAAACAATACCTCTTTCAATTAAGTCTGCGGCTAATTCTGGAGGGGTTCGCTCAAGAGTAACTTTTGTTGCCTCAATGATTTCTCTTAAAGGTATTTCTAATGCAGCGCGTACCTCTTCAGAGTTGGCTTTAATAAATTTTGGAAGGCCAGTGATTAAATCTCGACCTCTTACCTCTATTGTTAATTCTTCATCAATAGGCCAAGCAGAGCCGACCTTTATTTTTATTTCTTCGGCAGTTCTTTCACCAATCATAAGATTATAGTTCTTTTTCATGTGCTCAGTTATTGCAGTATCCATTTCATCTCCTCCGACTCGAATTGAGCGAGCATAAACAATACCACCTAAAGAAATTACTGCGATTTCAGTAGTTCCTCCACCAATATCAACTATCATGCTACCTTGAGGCTCAGCAATAGGCAAACCAACTCCAATAGCTGCAGCAATTGGTTCTTCTACCGGGATTACTTCTCGTGCTCCAGCACGATGAGCGGAATCTTTTACTGCTCTTCTTTCAACTTCAGTAATTCCTGAAGGAACAGCAATCACTATTCTTGGTCCGATTAATAATCTTCGAGGATAAGCTTTTTTTATAAAGTAACGTAACATTTGTTCGGTTACACCAAAATCAGCTATAACACCATCCTTCATCGGTCTTATTGCTACTATACTTCCAGGAGTTTTACCTAGCATTCGTTTTGCTTCTTCGCCGACTGCTAAAGGAATACCAGTACTTTTATAAATTGCACAAACTGATGGTTCACACAATACAATACCTTCCCCGCGTAAGTAAACTAAAGTAGTTGCAGTGCCTAAATCGATACCGATATCACTAGAGAATGCCCCCAGGAGGTTGCTGATTCGTTTAATTATTCTTAGAAAGAGGTTCATTTTTTTAAAATAATTGGTTACCTGCAAGTTCAATAATAACAAAGGCTTAAAAAAATGTCAACACAATTGTTATTAAACTAGCTAATTGTTATTTAACTTTTAAAAACTGCACCAGTTGATGCTGAGCCAACCATTTTGCTATAACGTGACAGATATCCTGATTTTACCTTTGCTGGTAAGAGTTTCATTGTCTTTTTTCGCTTAGCAATTTCAGAGCTACTTAACTTAGCTTCTAGTTTTCTTTTAGGTATGTCAATGTTAATAATATCATTATTTTTTAAATAAGCAATTAATCCTCCGGAGGCTGCTTCTGGAGATATGTGTCCAATACAAGGACCACGAGTTCCTCCAGAGAATCTTCCATCGGTAATTAAGGCTACGTGTTTATGTAAACCTAAACCTACAATTGCTGATGTTGGTGATAGCATCTCACGCATGCCTGGACCACCGCTAGGGCCTTCGTAACGAATTACGACAACATCACCTTTCTTGATTTTTTTATTTAAAATTGCAATCATTGCATCTTCCTCATTGTCGAAGACTTTAGCTTTACCTGAAAATTTTAACATAGCTGAATCTACTGCTGATTGTTTAACCACAGATCCTTCAGGTGCTAGATTACCATAAAGAATAGCAATTCCTCCTTGCTTGTGATAGGCTTTGCTAAGTGGGCGAATCACGTCTTCATCTTTAATACATGCCTCTTTAGCTATTTCTTTAATTTTTTTACCACTCACAGTATTGTTTTCATTTATCTTATTTATAAATCTTTTTAGCACTGCTGGGATTCCTCCAGCATAGTGCAAATCTTCCATAAAATAATCACCACCAGGTCGTAAATTTGAAATATGCGGGGTATCTTTGCTTATTCGATCAAAATCATTTAAATTTATTTCTACTTTTGCTTCTTTAGCAATAGCCATTAAGTGAAGTACAGTGTTAGTTGAGCCACCTAAGGCCATATCTATTCTAATAGCATTTTCAAGAGATTTTTTATTTACAATTTTTCTAGGAGTTATGTTGTTTTTTACTAGTTCTACTATTTTTTGACCACTAGCATAAGCAATACGTATTTTTTCATTTAATACTGAGGGGCTAGTAGCACAATATGGTAGTGAAAGCCCTAAACTTTCAGTGATGCAAGCCATAGTATTGGCTGTGTAAAGACCTTGACAAGAACCAGCTGATGGACAAGCTTCGATTTCTAAAGTTTGGCGTTGGCATTCATTGATTTGACCGGCTTTAAATCTTCCTACAGCCTCAAAAGTGTCACGGACTAATGAAAGCCTTTTATTCCCAGCATGGCCAGCAAGCATTGGTCCGGCAGTTACTACTATAATTGGGATATTCATTCTTAGACCACCCATTATCATTCCCGGAGTAATCTTATCGCAATTAGTAAGTAAAATTAATCCATCTAAAGCATGAGCAGAACTAACACTTTCAATTATGTCAGCAATTAATTCTCGCGAAGGCAGAGATTGGCTCATTCCTTTATGACCCATAGCAATACCATCACATATTCCTGGAACACCAAAGATAAATGGTGTACCGCCTGAAGATTCTACACCTCTTTCAATATATCTTTCTAATGTCCGCATGTTTATATGACCAGGGATGAGATCTGAAAAACCAGAAGCAATCCCGATAAAAGATTTCTTAATATGTGAGGAACTTAAACCTGTTCCATAGAGAAGCGCACGATTAGGCATCCGTTCTAAACCTTTTTTTGTTTTATCTGAAAGCATAATTTCTCCTTTTGAATTGTATTGTGTCGTGTGTATTGAGTATTGCGTAAAAAAAGAATTTCAACTCGATACTCGATACTTGATACTTGATACAAGTTTAGTCTGCTCCTTCTAATGCTCCAAGCTCTTTTCCTTCTTTTAAGAAATCTTCTTTTACTTTGTTTACCTTTACGATTTTAACATATTTGTCGACTGCTTCTTTAGTGTTTTTTATATTTAGTTTGTCAAAAAGAAAAGAAAATTCTTCTTCAAGAGTACTAGCTATTTTTTCTTTTATGTCATTTGAAAGAGAGTGAATTTCTTTTTTAAAAGGTCCAAGAGCTTTTTTTCTAGTTTTATAAATAAATTGATCATCAGTCCAATCTGGCTTTTTTTCTCCAGTGCATTCTTTGTGTAGCCAAGCATAAATTTTTTCTTTTAAGGGTATTGGCATATAATCATAAGCCATATTCTGAAATTGAGTTGCTAAATGAATTTCAGCGCAACCTACTTCAGGAAAACGATGGAATGCTTCGCTAGGCAAAGTTGAAGCTCCATGCTGAACCGCGCCACACATATTGTAGTCAACTCGAGCAATTTCAGACAGATTAGTTAAAGTTTCAAAATCAATGCTAACTTTAGCAATTGTACCATCAGGTAAAACTACTCCGCCATGGCTTGTTCCAGTCTGGATGCTTATTTTAGAGATACCCTTTAATGAACCGATTTCTTTTTTATAGCCATTCATAAAAGCTCTAAGCTCTTCTGGATTAGAATTCTTTCCACCAACTTCACCGATTTCTCCACCAACAGATACCTCTATACCTTGAGGTTGTAGCTTTCTTATGTGTTTTGTGAATAGAGAACAAACTTTGTAATTAAGATTTTGTTGCTCGTCTAAAGTAGATTTATCTAAGTCAACTAAAGTAGATGAATCAATGTCAATGTTATAAAATCCAGATTCTATAGCTTCAGTGATCAATTCTTTTAAAGGATTAACCTCAGCATCACTATCCTTTAAATAGTTAGTTGCTTTAACTTGGAAATGGTCACCTTGGATAAAAACAGGTCCAACATAACCTTCTTTCATAGCTGCTAGAAGAATAATTGAACTATATTCTAAAGGTCTTTGGTCAGTATAGCCAATTTCACTCTTAGCAATTTCAAAAATGAATGCTCCAGCATTTATTTTATTTGCTGCCTGGTATATTGCTCGGACTAAGTTAAAGGTAAGAGTTCTGATATTCATTGCTGGAACAGTGAATCCTGAAACTTCTTTTCTGCCCATAGCTTCATACAAACCTTGTATTGATGAAAGAACTGTGCCTAGTTGTTTAGCACAAGTATGGCTAACCCAGTAACAGATTTTTTTTAAATTAGTATCTTCGCTGAGGATTATTGTATCAACTAAGTTGTTGATAACTTTCTCGCGAAAAATTTTCTCATCTTTAATTACGATTTCACCATTTTTTTCTTCAATCGCTTCATTATTCAGAAGTTCAACTTCACTTTTGTAAATCATGTTATCCTCCTTTACTCTACCTGTTGGTAGTTGTTATATTTTTTTAAGTAAGAATTTTTATTAACTTATAATAGTCGTTTATTTCTATATCTTTCGGTTTGATTGCTTCAGCTAGGGTAATTGTAGTTAATTTCCCTGCTCTTAAAGTTACACATCTATCAGTTTTCCCTGATTTTAAGACTTCGAATGCATGATTAGCGTAACGAGCTGCAATAATCCGATCAAAAGCTGTAGGTCGACCACCACGTTGTATATGACCTAGAACTACTTCTCTCGTCTCAAGGTTAGTGAGAGTATTTATTTGTTTAGCAATATCGATAGCCTTAGCCTTTCCTTCGGCAACAATAATAATCCAACTAACTTTACCTTGGATATTTCCTTCAACAATTTCCTCACAAATCTTTTTTATGTTAAAGCTTTTTTCTGGCAACAATACTTCTTCGCAACCACCAGCTAAAGCAACTCGCAGAGCAATATATCCACAGTCACGACCCATAACTTCAACCACAAATATTCGTTCTAAGGAAGTGGCAGTATCCCTTATTTTATCTAAAGCATCTAAAGCAACATTAACTGCTGTATCAGCTCCAATACTCATTTCTACACCGTTGACATCATTGTCAATGGTGGTAGGGATCCCTACGACTGGAATAGAGTACTTAGTGGCTAACATGTGTGCTCCAGCTAAAGAGCCATTACCACCAACAACAGCTAGGCCTTCTATTTTGTTGTCACGAAGAGTTCTTACTGCTTGGCGTTGGCCAGCTACAGTTCGAAATTGTTTTGAGCGAGCTGCTTTTAAAATGGTCCCACCTAAATTAATAATTCCTGAGACAGAACGATGGCTTAGGGGTTGTATGTCCCCTTCAATAAGGCCTTGGTATCCTCGAAATATTCCATAGACTTCGACATTACAAGCAAAAGCACTACGCACAAAAGCTCTAATAGCTGCATTTACTCCGGCACAATCACGAGTTAAGATTCCTATTCGTTTCATAATTCAGAAATATACTTACCCCTTAAGGTAAGTTTTGATAAATTCAATAGTAATTCCTGCTTCTGGTCTTCCTGTTTTTAAGTTCCTTCTTGCCAACTTGAAAGATACTTTTTTTGTTCAGCAGTTAATCTATCGATTCTTATACCCATAGCCTTAAGCTTTATCTGGGCAACTTTATTATCAATAGCATCAGGTACTTTGTAAACTTCTTTTTTTAGGTTTTTATAATTTTTAGCAATATACTCACAACTTAAAGCTTGATTAGCAAAACTTAAATCCATAACTTCAGCTGGATGCCCTTCAGCACAAGCAAGATTAACCAACCTGCCTTCGCCTAATAGATAAATTCTTTTTTTGTTTTTTAATGTGTACTCATCTATCAAAGGTTTAACTTGTTTTTTGCTTACAGCCATTGCTTGCAAGGCTTTAATATTTATTTCAACATCAAAATGGCCTGAATTACAGATAATTGCTCTATCTTTCATTAAAGGAAAGTGTTCAATTGAAAGAACGTTTATGTCTCCAGTAAGAGTGATAAAGATATTACCAATTTTTGAGGCTTCTTTTATTGGCATTACTCTAAAACCATCCATAGTTGCTTCTAAGCCCTTTAAGTGATCAACTTCACAAACGATTACATTTGCACCCATTCCAGCTGCTTTTTTAGCTGCACCTTTTCCACACCAGCCATAACCAATAATAACTACAGTTGTTCCGGCAATCAATTTATTGGTAGCTCTAATTATTCCGTCAAGGGTTGATTGACCAGTGCCATAACGATTGTCAAATAAATGTTTAGTATAAGCATCGTTTACAGCAATAATCGGATACAGAAGCTTACCTTCAGCCTGCAAAGCTTTAAGACGAATTACACCAGTAGTTGTTTCTTCGGTGCTTGCCCGAGGTAATGTTACTTTTTGCCCTAAAGCTGCTCTTTTATGAATCGTTGATACAAGATCAGCGCCATCATCAAGAGTAATTTGAGGAGTTTCTTTTAGTACTGAATCAATATGGCTATAGTAAGTTTTATTATTTTCAGCATTAATTGCAAATACTTCAATACCATAATCAAGAACTAATGAAGCAGCAGTATCATCTTGAGTTGATAATGGATTAGATGCACAGACTAAAGTACGAGCCCCAGCTGCCTTTAAAGTTAAAGCTAAAGCAGCAGTTTCAGTAGTGACATGTAGACAGGCTCCAATCGTTAAACCTTTAAGAGGTTTTTCTTTTTTAAAGCGTTCACGAATTTGTTCAAGGGCTGGCATTCGCTTTAAAGCCCATTCAATACGTTTTTTACCCTTTTCTCTTAAAGTTTTATCTTTTATATCGTAATTCACTAATCTCTCCTTTTATTTACTTTTAGTTTAACTCTTAAATTTTTATTTTAAAGCACTTTTTAAAGTATCTACCTTGTTTGTTTCTTCCCAGGTAAAAAGCTCATCCTCACGACCAAAATGTCCATAAGCAGCTGTTTTTGTATATATTGGTCGTAATAAATTTAATTCTTTGATTATTCCAGCCGGAGTAAGCTTAAAAGCTTGGCGAACTGCTTTTGAAATTTTTTCTTGGCTAACTTGAGATGTTCCAAATGTATCAACATTTACCGATACAGGTTCAGCTACACCAATACAATAAGAGAGCTGTACTTCACAAGCTGTAGCAATACCAGCTTTAACAATATTTTTTGCAATATAACGAGCCATATATGATGCTGAACGATCTACTTTTGAAGGGTCTTTACCACTGAAAGCTCCACCACCATGACGAGCATATCCACCATAAGTGTCAACAATGATTTTTCGTCCGGTTAATCCAGTATCAGAAACTGGTCCACCAACTTCAAAGCGTCCAGTGCCATTAATAAAGTACTTAGTGTTAGCGTCTAACATATCTTTGGGCACTACATGCTCAATTACCAATCTTCTAACATCATCTTGTAAAACATCCATTTTTGCCTGTTTAGAGTGGTGAGCACCAATAATTATAGCATCAATTCTTTTTGGTTTGCCATTTTGGTATTCTACTGATACCTGGGCTTTTCCATCAGGACGTAGATAATCTACTAAACCTTCTTTACGTATTTGAGCCAGTCTTTTTACTAGTTTGTGAGATAGCATGATTGGTAGAGGCATAAGTTCAGGAGTTTCATTATTTGCATAACCAAACATTAAGCCTTGGTCCCCAGCACCACCAATATCAACACCTAAAGCGATATCAGGAGATTGCTCTTGGATAGCAGTTGTTACTCCACAGCTTTCATAGTCAAACCCTACTGCTGGATTATCATAACCGATATCTTTTAAAAGATTTCTTACTAATTGTGGAACTGCAATATAACAATTCGTAGTTATTTCACCAGCTACCATCACAAAACCTCTAGTTATTAAAGTTTCACAAGCTACTCGACCTGATTTATCATTAGCCAATACTGCATCTAATACAGCATCAGATATCTGATCACAAACTTTATCAGGATGCCCTTCGGTTACTGATTCTGAAGCAAAATAAGTTTTCATCGTTTTCCCCCTACTCCTTTTTAAAATAATTTATATTTTTTACAAATATTCGACAAATCCAATAATATTGGATGAAAATAGATCTTTAATTTTACTCCATATCAGATGGAGATTGTACACATTGTTTTATCTCTTTTTTTTCTTCTGTGGGAGCTTCAATTTTTTCTTGGTCTATAGAAGTTTCAATTTTGTTTTCTTTTAGGGTATCTTTAATGTCATTAATCTTAGTTTCATTTTCTTTTTCAATATTTTCATCTTTGCCGATCTCAGGATCAGTTTTATTTTGAGGTTGATTATTTGTCATATCTTTTTCAGCTAAAGCCGCAAACTCTTCTAATTTTGGTAAATCCTTTAGAGTGTTGATACCAAAATATTCTAAGAATTTTCGTGTAGTAATATAAAGAAATGGTTTTCCAACAACGTCTTTTCTTCCAGCAATTTTTATTAAACCTAACTCTGAAAGTTTTCTGACCATATTGTCAGCGCTAACTCCACGTATAGCTTCAATCTCAACTCTCGTAGCTGGTTGTTTATAAGCAATTACTGCTAAGGTTTCCAAAGATGCTGTAGAGAGTTTTTGCTTACTTCTCTCTTGATACATCTTTTTAACCCAAGTTTCATTGTCAGGGGCTGAACACATTTGATATCCCCCAGCAACTTTAACAATACATATTCCAGAAGATCGATTTTTGTAATCAGCTGAAAGCTCTTCAAGAGAGCTATTGATTTCTTTACGGTTAATTTCTAAAACTTCAGCAAGTTCATTAACTTCAATTGGTTTTTCGTTAATAAACAATAAAGCTTCAAGAATTGATTTTACGCTTTTTTTATCCATCTATAGATATCCTTTATTTGCGTTGACGGTATATTTCATTAAGAAGTTCTTCGCTATTATCAATTTCTGGTTTTTTCTCTAATGCTTGTTTAATCATTAAATCAGCTTCAACACTTTTATATTGAAGACGTTTTAAAATTTCTTTAGCTTCGGCAACTATTTCTTTGCCTAAGTGTTTTTTGGGTAGTTGGCCTTCTTTTATTAAAGCAAACCTACCAACTTTACCTTGTAAATGAGCTATAATTTGTTTTGCTCGTTGTTTACCTATGCCAGTTAGGCTTTGCAAAAAACTTTCATCATTTTCTTCAATAGCTTGAGCAATCCTGGCTACTGGCTTATCAAAGGCTTTTAAAGCTGCTTTTGGGCCAACTCCAGACACACTTATAAATTTTTCAAAGAAATCTCTTTCAAGCTCTTCAATAAAACCAACCATTACTGGTGTGCCTCGATTTTTATCAAGTTTAAAGTAATGGTAAATGACTAAAGCAACTTCGGAACTCTCATCACCTAATCGTTGTGATACAGTTGGTGGAGTATTTATTTCATAAGCGATACCAGAGATATCCACTATAACTCTATTTTCTTCTTTTTTTATTAGTTTTCCTTTAACTTGGTAAATCATGTTTTTTAATCGAGTCTTTTATGTTTAAAAGCTTATTTAATTTTTGAGCATGTGAATAGGCAATCACTAAAGAAAAAGCATCGGCTGTATGTAAAGATTTAAATTGTTTTCCAGTTATATTTTCAGCCATTTTTTTTACTTGCTGCGAATTAGCATTACCACGGCCTAAAAAGGACTTTCGGGCTCGAGTAGGTGAATATTCAAAGAGCGCTATTTTTTCTTGATAAGAAAGAAGGACCACAACTCCCCTTACTTGAGCTAATACTCCTAAAGTTGTTGGATGTCTATGGTGTGAATATAGTTTTTCAATAATAATTGCTTCGGGCTTATGTTCAAGGATTTCTTTCTTTATCCCTTCAAAGATACAACCTAATTTTTGAGGAAGTTCTTGTTTTGGGTCAGGTTTTATTTCTCCTTCTTTAAGCAAGGCTACTTCCAAATTTCTTACTGTAGCGATAACATAACCACATGTTCTTAGGCCAATATCTACGCCTAGCACTTTCATAGTTATCACATCTCTTGAGCCAATTCTTCTAATACTTCATCTGGAATATCAAAGTTAGCATAAACTGTTTGAACATCATCATTGTCTTCTAGAATTTCTATTAACGACAAAAGTGTTTTAGCTTCATTTTTACTTATTTTAAGAGTTGAATTAGGTATTTTAGTTAGTTCTTCAGATATCCATTTGATACCTTTGGTTTGAATTGCTGATTTAACAGCTTCAAAATTTTTAGGTTCAGTAAAGACCTCATAGTTTTTATCACCAGTTTTAACATCATCAGCCCCAGCATCTACTGCTATTGAGAATAATTCGTCTTCATCAATTGCAGCTTTATCAATTAAAACATAACCTTTAGATGTAAAAATCCAAGCTACGCTTCCAGCTCCAGCCATATTTCCTCCCTTTTTGGAGAAAATATTACGAATTTCTGCTGAAGATCTATTTTTGTTATCAGTTAAAGTTTCAACCAGGATAGCTATTCCTCCTGGACCATACCCTTCAAAAGTACAACTCTCATATGTTACACCGGGAAGCTCCCCAGTACCTTTTTTAATGGCCTTAGAGATATTATCCTTAGGCATATTAGCTTCATTAGCTCTACCAATAGCGGTTCTTAAGCTAGGATTAGTATCAATGTTTCCACCACTGCTTTTTGCGGCAACAGTGATTTCCCTAATTAATTTTGTAAAAATACGTCCTCTTTTGGCATCAGCAGCACCCTTTTTATGCTTAATACTTGCCCATTTGGAATGTCCACTCATCTCCTACCTCCTTATTCCTCTTTAAATTAAAAAACCACTAGCTTGTTTAGCTAATTCATCGGCTTCTTGATTATTTTCTCTACCAATATGAGTAATTTCAAAACTATCTAACTTTGAGATTAAATTTTTAGATAATACAAAAAGTGGATAAATATTTTGATTCTTCACTTTATAATTACCTTTGACCTGTTCACAAATTAATTTACTGTCAGAAAATACTTTAACTTTTTTTTGATTTTCCTCAATAGCATCAATTAAGGGAAAAATTAATGCCATATATTCGGCAAAATTATTTGTTTGTATTCCAAGATAAACACTTCTTTTTTTTAAAAGCTTATTGTTTTGATAAATCAAATAACCAATACCACATTTTCCAGGATTACCAATTGATGATCCATCAACATAAATATCTATCATTCTTGGATGTCCTCAGGTATATAAAGTATCCGTACGCAACTTTCACAAATTGCTAAATGCTCTAACATCTTTATTTCATTTATTTTTTGATGATTAAGTCTCATATGACAAGCTCCACAACCATTTCCTTTAACTGGAACCAATGCTAACCCCTTACGGGAAACTAATAAGCGTTCATAATCGCTTAAAATTTTCTTATCTATTCCTTCAGCAATTACTTTTCTTTTGTTGTTAAGGTTACTAATATCAATTTCAGCATTTTTAACACTTTCAGTAAGCTTTACTTCTTGATCTTTAAAGGATTTTTCTTCTTGCCCTAAAGCTTCTTTTTGCTCAGTGCATTCTTTTGTTGCTTCTTCTAGCGATTCCATAATTATTAGGATAGCTTCTTCAATTGTCAGCATATCAGCCTTATTCGATCCAATTGTAGTGAGCATAGCCTGATAATCTTTGTTACTTTTTAATTGGTAAAGTTGAGTTTGAAGTTTTTTAAGTTCTCCTTCTTTAGTGGCTAATTCCAGTTCCTTATCTTTTTTTTCTAATTGTAATTT
The DNA here is from genome assembly GCA_030765735.1 of Candidatus Susulua stagnicola. Classification (GTDB taxonomy): domain Bacteria; phylum Omnitrophota; class Gorgyraeia; order Duberdicusellales; family 4484-171; genus Susulua; species Susulua stagnicola. The sequence goes on from JAVCBZ010000107.1 coordinate 35,022, forward strand.
TTTAAATTTTTCCTCAGCAGTAGTAAAATTCTTGCTCATTTCTTCAAATTCTTCTTTTATTTTCTCTAACTGAATTGGTAAAGCTTTATCTTTGTCTTCTTGTAATTTATAGATTTTAGTATCGATTTCTTGCAATTGAACTAATTGTCGAAGTTCTTTTTTTAAATTCATATAGTATTTTGTTTTTTTAATTGCTATTGGTTATACATAAGCACACACAAATAAATTCAAACCAGCAATCCCTATAGTCTATTACGTACTTTTCTAAATAAAAATAACCGTGGGCCTGCAGGGATTTGAACCCCGGACCAATTGATTATGAGTCAACTGCTCTAACCAACTGAGCTACAGGCCCAACTCAAATTTTAAATTTTAAGGATTAAGCTATAAACAAAACCCAAATTGTACTAACAAATCGCACCTATTATATAGACAAAAGGTGAGAAAATCAAGAGTTAATCTTTGGGCAGATAAATTAAATGTATGGTTGGATAAATTTCTCTAAATCTTGTTTGCTCATTACACCAACACGCTTGCTCATTACCTTACCAGACTTAAACAACATGATAGCAGGAATGCTCATAATTGTATATTCTGTAGCAATTTCAGGAGCTTCATCAACATTCAATTTACAAACCTTTATTTTACCATTGTAATCCTTAGCTATTTCCTCTAGATGTGGTGTAATCTTTTGACAAGGACCACACCAAGGGGCCCAAAAATCTACTAAGGCAGGTATTTTGGAATCAATAATTTCGTTTTTAAAATTAGTAGTAGTGATATTGATTTCCATGAAATGCCTCGCTTTTTTAATTAGTTGTTAGTAATTAGTAATTTATTTTTCTTATTTTATTTTGTTGATATCCTTATCTAAGCTTTTAATTTTTTTAATCAATGAAGATATTTTACGACTAGCACTCCACTTAGTTGTTGACGTTGATGATACTGCTTTACCTAAGTCGTAATAATTTTTTTCTCTTTTTAAATAGAGAGACAACTTTTTAGTTTGAGCAGCACCTTTTACTGAAAGTTTTTTAAGATAGTCTTCACTTTTTGATAGCATTTTTTTTGCATTGTCCACACCTTTATCTAATTCCTGTTTTGCTTGTGGCCACAATTTGTCTAAAGCTTCTTTTAAAGTTTCCTTTTTTTTAGCCATAAATCCCCCTTTTTTAAATTCCCCTCTTTAAAATTATTTTTTATTTAAATTATATTTATACCTCAGGTTTAGTTTTTGATATATGTGCTATTTGGGAAAAAATATCCGTAAAAAGACCTTCTCGATATGCTTCTAGAAATACATCAACGACTTTAGGGTCGAATTGTGTTCCTTTACCATTTTTAAGTTCAAGTAATGCTTGGTGTTGGATTAAAGCTTTTCGGTATGGGCGATCAGTAATCATAGCATCAAAGGAGTCAGCAACTCTTATTATTCTAGCTAAAATGTTTATTTCGTTTTCTTTTTTACCTTGAGGATATCCAGTTCCGTCATAGTTTTCATGATGATATAATATAGCATCAAGCATTACTTTTCCAAACCATTTTTTCATTGGTTTAAGTATTTTAACTGAATCAACTGGATGTTCCTTAATTTTAGTAAATTCTTCTTTATTTAAAGGACCATTTTTCTTAAGTATACTATCAGGTGTGTTAATTTTGCCAACATCATGAAATTCAGCTGCATAATATAAGATTATTTCGCCGTAAGGAATCTTATCTAATTCAGATTGCAGCTTTTTACCCATAATCATAGAAAACTCTTCAACTCTGTGAGAATGACCTCGAGTATAGGGATCTTTTTCTTCTAGCCGAT
>JAVCBZ010000033.1 GCA_030765735.1 Candidatus Susulua stagnicola
ATATACTTCTTCCTTCATATTATGTATTATAATTTAGTTACACCTAAATTGCAAGACATTACTCATGAACAGGCAGGCATCATTCTTCGGGCATTTTTTTAGCAAGCAAACCTTTTATAAAATAAATGCCATAAATAAAGTGAGTTAAGAATATACCAGAAATAGTAAGAAATAATAATTTAACCCTATTCGCTCGACTCTCTTTAGTCGCAACAACTAATAAAAGGCTACTGGCTAAAATAAAAGCTAAATATATAATCAAAACAAAAGAATAAAAACCTTCAATTGAAGGGGAAAATGAACTTAAAAATCCTCCAACTAACAAAACTAAAACAAAAATAGATGGGATAAAATATTCAATACACAAAGAATTCTTAGGGTATTTTTTAGCAAAATACCCTCGATGCAAAGCATAACTTTTGATTTGATTTAAATGCCCCTTAAATAAATCTCTTCTATGATGAAAAACTAAAACTTTCGGGTCATAAATCATTTTTTGGTCTGCTTCTGAAACCTTTAAACAAAGAAAAGTATCTTCTCCCGGCCAAAAAGGTTTATCAAACCCGCCTATTTTTTCAAAAAGATCTTTCCTAATCAAAAAATTGCAACTAGGAAAATCAAAAACTTCTCTTCTCTCCTTAGGAATATATCTAAAGCTATGATTGCCTGAAACTAAAGACGAAGAATAAACTAAACCACTCCCTTTTTGCAAAATAGAATCGCTATCAGGCGTTACTGCTGGACCACAAACACATCCAATATCATCACTTTCTTTAAATATTGTTATTGCTTCTTTAAGCCAATTTTTATCGGGATAAGCATCATCATCTAAGAAAGCAAGGATCTCCCCCTTTGCATAGCTAGCCCCCACATCTCTTTTTTTAGGAGGAGTAACATCTCCAGTAGGGATTACTTTTATCTTAGAGTGAGATAGAATATCTTCCTGAGATATGTCCAAATCTGGTAAGATTATTATCTCATAATCTTTACTCTTAAAGTTGATACTGAGTAACATCGAAGTATCAAGCTCCAGACACTTATTTACACATTCACTTAAATTCTCACAATACGCCTTTACGGCTATGATAATTGATATAGTCATAGATATGTTTCGTTATTTAATCTTTATCTCCTCTATTGCTAAAGCCTTAGCCAAAGAAAATAAAGTAATTAAAGTTATATTTGCTTTACCGTCTTCAATTTTTGATATATCCGGCTGTTTTACTCCCACTTGAAGTGCCAATTCCTTCTGGCTTAAACCCTTATTCACTCTTGCTTCTTTTATTCTCGCACCAATCTTTGCTAAAAAAGGTACCGACATTCCAAAAGGTTTCCTGTAATCAATCCCTTTTTCCCGAAGAAGCTGCTCATAGATCGTCTGCCACCAATCAACAAAATCTGTTGAACCTGTTGTTTTTTCCCAATATTTTTTTACCTTGGGCCAGAATTCAATAAACTCATTTTTACCTATGAAACTAAATAGCTCTTTTGGCTTTTGACAGCGGGAAAAAAAATTAACCATTCGCATATTGAATTTAGGGTGACTGGGGGTTTTAAAGATACTCCCTAATTCAATAACGGCCTTGTCATTTAAATCCCAAAAATATTTTAGATATATAAACCTTTTCATCTTATTTCATTAGCTATAAATTTTTTTATCTGATTCTCTAAGTAAATAATAATTTCTTTGGAATCAATTTTTTTCTCATATATATCAAGATCTAGCATATCTAGCTGAAATTCTCTTCGTGAAAATGTACGATACCAATGAATTGTTCCGCGCTGAAAGCTTAAAGGAATATCCTTTAGAAATTCGGCTAAAGGTTTAACTTCCTTTGAAAGTTTATATATATCAAATATATCTCTGGCTTTTCTACGGCCAACAACAATCTGCCTGCCTATTACATCCACTTCCGGTATTGTCCCGGAGACAGCAATAATCTTTTGATAATATATATTCTCCACACTGTAAACCGGCACTTCTTTAAACTTTTTAATATCCGGCTTCTCTAAAAAAACATCTTCTACAAAATCAATCTTAAGCGGACGGGCCGTGCCTTTAATATTAACAGTATAAAACCTTACCTTTGCTCTTGCGGCTACAGTAAACTCATTTTCCAAAATTATCTTAGAACCAAAAACTTCTTGAGCAGAATGAATTATTTTATCAATTTCTTTTATCTCGTAGCGAGGTGAAAAAAAATCCAAATCTACAGAAAACCTGTGATTAAGATAATACAATTCCAAAGCTGTTCCGCCGGCCAAAGCAAAAGAAAAAGCATTTTTTGCAAAAACCTTCAAAAATATCTCTTGGGCTTGTCTTATTTGTTTATCCATTTTGCATAGATTATATCCTATATTCTATATAGAGTATATACTATATAAAAGTCTTTGTCAAACTCTTTTTTCCTTTTTCTTATACTACCTATAAGTAGTAAAAAGGTAAGTTAGCAAACTGTTTTTTAGCCAAATTTGAGATATTCTTCAAAAATGTTCTTAGAAAAACGGTGATTTTCGGAATTTGCCAAAAAAAGGCAAGCCTGATAAAGTAAGTTTAGGCAGGATGTGTTCTGGTTATTTAACGGTCATAATATTTTAAAATGTACATACGATACCAAACAGCCATGGTATACTGAAAAGTAATAAATATTGAATTTACACCAATTCTTCCATAATCACGTTTATTCTCTAAAACTATCGGTGCTTCTGCTAACTTAAAGCCTAAATGATGAGCATTAACTAATACCTCTAAATCAAAGGCAAATTGTTTTACTAAAATCCGCGGAAATACATCTTCCATTACCTTGCGCTTAAACAATTTAAGGCCAGTCTGAGTGTCATGGCATGGAAGATTAAAAAGAATACGAATAATACAATAATATCCAACACTTATAATTTTCCTCAATAAAGGATAATTAACTTTAGAATTAGGATGCATCTTTGAACCGATAACAATATCAACATCACTTAATACCATAATATCGTGAAGAGTTCTTATTTGATAAGGATGTAAACCTAGGTCAACATCAAGCCAAACAATCAAATCACCACTTGAAAGTTCAAAGGCCTTTTTTAAAGCTTGGCCTTTACCAAGATTTTGTTTACTACCACCAATTATAAGCTGAGGTATTTCTTTTTCTAATTCTTCTAAAATCTGATAAGAATTATCACTAGATCCATCATCAATAGCAATGAGCTCATAATCATACCCTATGTCATCAAGAGTCTCTTTAGTCTCTTTTAAATTATGTCTTATTCTCTTTGCTTCATTATGCACAGGAATAAGAATTGA
>JAVCBZ010000036.1 GCA_030765735.1 Candidatus Susulua stagnicola
AGTATGTTTTTAATAAGATTTCACTGGTTTTAGATAAAGAGTTTATTTTTGATAAGAAAGAAATAGCTCGGAAAAAATTTTATGAGTTAAGACATTTGTTTATAGATTGGAATTATAAGGAATTCCAGAGTCAAGATTTTAAGAAGCAAGAGAAGACAATAGATAATTTTTTTCAAAATTACAAAGAAATGGAAGAGAAGCAATAAAAAGGAAAAAATAAATGAGAAAAGTACATAGTAAAATACTTAGCATTGCTGGGAATGTTATTACTGTAAAGGCTAAGGATGTAGCCTATGAGGAGTTAGCTGAGGTAAAAACTTCTCGTGGTAAATCTTTAGCTCAGGTTATTAAATTAGAGAATGATATTGTGTCTTTGCAGGTCTTTTCAGGCAGTAGAGGTATCTCTACTAATGATGAAGTAAGGTTTTTGGGTCATCCAATGAGAGTTACTTTTTCAAATAACATATTGGGAAGAATTTTTAATGGTAGTGGAGAGCCTCGAGATAAAGGTCCAGCTTTAATGGACAATTTAATTGAAATTAGTGGGCCACCAGTTAATCCAGCCAAGAGAATAATTCCTGAGAGAATTATCAGAACTAATATTCCGATGATAGATGTTTTTAATTCTTTAGTAGTATCACAGAAGTTGCCAATATTTTCTATATCTGGTGAACCTTATAATGAGCTTTTATCTCGAATAGCTCTTCAGGCTGAAGTAGATATGATTATTTTAGGGGGGATAGGCTTAAAACATGATCAGTATATGTTTTTTAAAGATACACTTGAAGAAGGGGGAGCCCTAAGCAAGTCGGTTTTTTTTATTAATACTGCATCTGAGCCAATAGTTGAAGGGTTAATGGTTCCGGATTTATGTTTAGCTGTAGCTGAAAAGTTTGCCTTAGGTGGAAAAGATGTTTTAGTTCTTCTTACTGATATGACTAATTTTGCTGATGCCTTAAAAGAAATATCAATAACCATGGAGAGAGTACCTTCTAATCGAGGTTATCCTGGTGACTTATATAGTCAATTAGCTAAGCGTTATGAGAAGGCAGTTGATTTTCAAGGAGCGGGTTCAATTACTATTTTAGCTGTGACTACTATGCCAGGAGATGACGTTACTCATCCAGTTCCTGATAATACCGGGTATATTACTGAAGGACAGTTTTATTTAAGAGGTGGGAGGATTGAACCTTTTGGTTCGCTAAGTCGTCTTAAGCAACAAGTAAACGATAAGACCCGCAAGGATCATCGAGTAATTATGGACGGAATGATACAGCTTTATGCTCAATTCAAAGAAAGCCAAGAAAAAAAAGCTATGGGTTTTCGAATGAGTGATTGGGATAAAAAATTATTAAAGTATGGGAATTTATTTGAATCTCAGATGATGGATTTATCAGTTAAAATTTCTCTAGAAGACGCTCTTGATAATGGTTGGAAAATTCTTTCTGAGTGTTTCTTACCCAGTGAGGTTAGTTTTCGTACAGATCTAATAAAGGAATTCTGGCCTAATAAGCAGAAGATAGAAGACAGAGAACAGAAGACAGATTTTTCTGACCTCTGACTTCTGACCTCTGACTTCTGGTTAAAAGATGGCTAAAATAAGATTAACTAAAAACGAATTAAAAAAGCAAAAAGAAGATCTTAAGAGATACAAACGCTATCTACCGATGTTGCAACTTAAGAAGAAGCAATTGCAGTTGGAGATAATCAAAATCCATCAAGCTATTCTGGTTGCCTCTTCTGAAGTTAATAATTTGAGAAATAGCGTTTTAAAATGGGTTGATGTATTTTCAGAAGGATCGTCTATAGAAGAATTTTGCAAACTAGGCAAAATAGATACCAGTATTAGCAATATTGCTGGGGTAGATATGCCTGTATTTTTAAATGTTGAGTTTAATCAGAAAACTTATGATCTTTTAGTCACACCTCTTTGGGTTGATAAAGCTATTTCAACAGAAAAAGATATGATAACTCAAAAAGCAAGGTTGCTCATACACTATAAGCAGGTAAATATTTTAAAAGAGGAACTAAGGATTGTTAACCAAAGAGTTAATTTATTTGAAAAAGTTAAAATACCTGAAGCCTATGAAATCATTAGAACCATACAAATACATTTGGGCGAATTTCAAACTGCTGAAGTTGTAAGAGGAAAAATTGCTAAGGCTAAGATAGAAAAAAGAAAAGAGTCATCAAGAATATGATAGTTAAAATGAAAAAAGTTACTTTACTTGCTTCTAATAAATATATAGATAATGTTATAGGTAAGCTAAGAGGTCTAGGGCTAATGCATATTAAACACATGGAGAATCCGGTGGCTGAAAAGATAATAATTCAAGAAAATAAATTACAACTTCTAGATCGAGCTATGCATCTTCTTGGTGATTCAAAAATATCTAGCACAGACTTAGACAAGCATCATATTTCTTTTTATGTCAAAGAAATTATTATTTTAAAGAGAAAAAAACATCAGTTTGAAAATAATTCAAGAGAGCTTAGAGACAAACAATGTTGGTTTAAGGAATGGGGCAATATTCCATTACAATCTTTAGCTGAGCTAAAAGAATTTGGTGTATTTATAAAACTTTATATTTGTGGCAAAAATAAATTAAAAGAATTACCTAAAGATAAGCTAATTTATATTCTAAAGAAAGATAAAGGTGTATTTTATGTAGCAGCTCTCTTAAAGAGCCAAGAAGAATCTTTAAACTTGGATGAGATTGAGATTCCTAGAGAGGGTTTTTCTTATTTACAGAAACAATTAATAGTAATTAAAAAAGAATTAGAGGAAATTGATAAAGAATTAGTTAAAGCTTCTACTTATAAGAAGCAATTTGTTGAATATCGTAAAGAAATTTTAAAAATGATAGAATTTTATAAAGTTCGTTCTGGAGTCTCTTCTAGCTGCGAGATTTGTTGTATTCAAGGTTTTTGTCCTTTGGAAGAAGTTGTTAAAATCAATAAAATTGCTAAGAAAGAAGGGTGGGCAACAGTTAGCCAAGATCCTGACGATGGTGATGAAGTGCCAACACTTATCCGTAATCCAAAATGGGTGGAGATTATAAAACCAATATTTAATTTTATGGGGACTATCCCAGGGTATAAAGAATACGATATAAGTTTTTGGTTTCTTATTTTTTTTAGTATATTTTTTGCTATGTTAGTTGGTGATGCTGGCTATGGTTTAGTGTTTTTAGCGATTATATTTTTTGTTCAGCGTAAATTTAAGAAGGATCAACAAAGTATTTTTTGGTTGCTTTATTTATTAAGCGGAGTAACTGTTGTTTGGGGGGCAATTACTGGTACTTGGTTTGGCATGGAAGCAATTGCTCAATTACCTTTTTTTAATTCTTTAGTAATCAGTAGAATAAATAGTTTTGTTGGGGCTAATCAGACTTTTATGATATATTTATGCTTTTTTATTGGGGCAATTCATCTAACCATAGCTCATGGAATAAGAGCTTTTCGTTTTATTAATTCTCGTTTGGCTTTGTCTCAGGTAGGCTGGATATGTATTGTTTGGAGTGTGTTCTTTGTTGCTGGTAAGTTAGTTTTAAATAAAGCTGCTCCAGCTATTACTTCAATTCTATTTTTTATTGGTGTTAGCTTAGTTGTTTTGTTTTCATATCCTAAGAAAAACATATTTAAAGGAGCTTTGCTTTCATTAGCTGATTTGCCTTTAAAGGTTATTAATTCTTTTTCGGATGTAGTTTCTTATTTACGTTTATTTGCTGTTGGTTATGCTACAGTAGCAGTAGCGATGGCTTTTAATAATATGGCTTTGGAATTAGGCGTTAATAGTATATTCTCAGGGATAGTAGCTGTGTTAATACTTCTGCTTGGACATACTTTAAATATACTATTAGCTTTAATGGCTGTAATTGTTCACGGTATACGGCTTAATATGTTAGAATTTTCTGGACATTTAGATATGGAGTGGACAGGTATTAAATACGAGCCATTTAAAGAGTGAACTATTTTTAGATCCTTCGACTTCTTGTAGTCGCTCAGGATCAATTCTCCGCCTAAGGCGGATCATTGAGGAGGTGTAATATGGTAGAAGGTTTTGGTGATATGAATTTGTCTTTAACTTTTGCTGCTATAGGGTCAGCTTTTGGTACGGGAATCGCTGGCATGGCTGCAATTGGTGCTTGGAAAAGAGCCTTTGCTCAGAATAAAATTGCGCCATTTGCTTTGATTACTTTTGTTGGAGCCCCATTGACTCAAACAATTTATGGGATGATATTAAGAGGCAAGATAATCGAAGCTAATATTCCAGCTTCTCCAGAGAATTATATCTATCAGATGGTCATTGGCTTAGCTGCTGGATTAGCCATGGGAGCTTCAGCTTGGATGCAAGGTAAGGCTGGGGCGAGTGCATCAGACGCTTTAGCTGAAACTGGTAAGGGATTTGGGCAATATATAATGGTTTTAGGGATTATTGAGACCGTTGCTTTGTTTGTTATGGCTTTTTGCATGATGGCTTTACCTAAAATGTAATAAGGTAAAGATACTTGCTTTTTCTTTAAAATTTGGTATTATTTACGGTATACTTTGGGCGATTAGCTCAGCTGGTTTAGAGCGCCTCCCTTACAAGGAGGAAGTCGCAGGTTCGACTCCTGCATCGCCCACCATAAAATAAGGCAAAAGGATAAAGGTAGAAGGAAAAAGTAGAAGATGGATTTAAATTCTTTAAGACACTCTTGTTCTCACATAATGGCTTCAGCAGTAAAAAAGCTTTATCCTGAAGCTAAATTAGGCATAGGGCCGGCTATTGAAAATGGGTTTTACTATGACTTTGAGGTATCAGGTGGAATAGCTGAGGAAGATTTAGCTATAATTGAATGTAATATGAAGGAGGAGGCTAAAGCTAATCATCCTTTTATTTGTGAAGAGATGGATTCAAGGTCAGCAATAGATTTTTTTGAAAAACAAGGTGAAAACTATAAAGTAGAATTAATAAAAGATTTAAATCAAGATAAGATTTCAATATATAAGCATGGTGATTTTACAGATTTATGCAAAGGGCCACATCTTAGGTCAACTGGTGAAATAAAGCATTTTAAATTGCTTTCAATATCTGGTGCTTATTGGAAGGGTGAGGAAGGTAATCCTCAACTTTTACGTATTTATGGAACAGCATTTTTTACTAAGGATGAGTTATATAAACATCTTAAGAATTTAGAAGAAGCAAAAAAGAGAGATCATCGTAAGTTAGGCAAAGAATTAGAGCTCTTTGACATTTATCATAATCAGGCTGGTGCTGGGTTAGTTTTTTATCTGCCCAAGGGGGCAATTTTAAAGAGAATAATTGAGGATTGGGAGATAAAAGAACACTTAAAGAGGGGGTATAAGATGGTTGAGACTCCCCATATTATGAATAAGAAGTTATGGGAAAAGAGCGGCCACTTA
>JAVCBZ010000062.1 GCA_030765735.1 Candidatus Susulua stagnicola
ACAATTGATAAACAGAATCCGTATTTTGTAATAATTTGTAAAACTTCTATCTGAATTATACCATATTTTTTAAAATCTTTAAAAGAAAATCATCTTCTAACCCGTCTACTAAGGGGACGGTTCTCCCGCCTGTAACTAACTATACACCAACTAGTTATAACCAGACGATTATTGCTTCGCTGTATCTACCAGAACAGGTTCCATTAAAATTTTTGATGGAACCAGCCCCAGTAAGTGCTTAGGAATTTTTTGTAAATAATGGTGTGTTTGTAAGTTGCTGCACGAGTAAGTAATAAAACAAGGAGAACCGTCCCCATGAAGGAAAAAAGGGAGTTGACCCCTTTTAATCTTTGATGACAACAGTAATCTTACCAACTAATGAAATAAACTCTAATCGCAAAGGTATTTTTTCTTCCTTATCCAGCCATAAACTAAATCTTTTTGCTCCTCTTCCAATAAGAAAATAAGTATCCTTCTTAAGACCATTAACCTTTAGAACTCGTTCTTTTACCATCTTTATTTTTATTTTCTGCGTAGGAAGATTAAAGATCATCCATTTACCAGCCTCTAATGCTAAATCTTGCGGAAAAAAATAAAGTAACTCTAAAATATTATGTATAGGTGTATCTTGAGTTAAAATATTTTCTTCCTCTTTAGAACTACTTTGAGTTATTTTAATTTGTCCTTTTTCTTGATCGTAAACTTCCTTAATTATTTCCTTCTTACCAAAAAAAACAATATCCCTTTCTACTCTTATTGGAAGAAAAGTTTTGCTATTAATAAAAACTTTCTCCTCGCTATCTAAATCTAGGAGATTAAGGATATTCGTATCTGAATTTACTGACAAGACATCTACAGCTATCCCGTCTACATCTTTACGACCAAGATATTCCCATTCTATATATCCCGAAGAAATTCCATTAAAATAAACATCATAGACTAACTTCTCTTTATTCTGGAATCGATCTTCTATCCCTTCTGCAAAAGCAAACCCTCCAATAGCTAAGCTAACAATTGCCAAAGATACAATTATTATTAAAACAATAAATATTCTCATTTTGATTATTTTTAATATTAATTAGATATTAAATTCTTAATTTCTTCTATTTTCCCTTGAGCTGCTATTTCGCCTCTTCTAACAAATGCCGACATTTTTTCAAATTCCATCCAGCCTAAACCTTCCAAATTAGTATGAACAACTACATCAGAAATTTTTACTGCTTCCTCAATAAAACTTTGCTGCATTGTTTCAATACTCCCAAAAATAAAATCAAAGATATGAAAATTATTACGTTTACGGTATTCTCTACGAGATTGTTCAGAAGAAAGACTAATATTAGAAGCAATTATCTTATGGGTATCATAGTTTAGAAGTACTTTTGTTGGCAAAGGACTTAAGATTCCCCCATCTAAAAGAATGCTTTTTTTAAAATTTATTGGTTCAAAGATACCAGGAAAAGCACAACTGGCTGCCACAGCTTTATACAACAAACCTCTATCTAATACTATCGGTTTTCTTTTAAGAAAATCAAAAGCAACTATTTTTAGATTATGTTTTAGGTCATAAAAAGTTAACTCTTTGAATACACTCTTAAAAATACCTTCAAGTCTCTTGGCTCTCATGATGCCCTTAAAAGGAAAAGTAAATCCTAAAATAGAAAATTTACCAATTTTCTTTCCAAATCCATTAGCAATATTTTCGATTTTCTCTATGCTAAAACCTAATGCCCAAAGAGTAGCAATAACCGCCCCCATACTTGAACCAGAAACAATATCAATATCTATATTATTTTTTTCTAAAATCTTTAAAACACCAATATGAGAAAACCCATAAGCGGCACCGCTACCTAAGGCTATCCCCAAAGTAACTTCACCAATTTCCCTAGAAATCCTTCTTAAAGCTTTAGGATAACTTTCCTGATTAGCAGCAGGTAAAGTAGCATAAACAGAATGATTAATTAATCTTCTCTTTTTTTCAAAAGTTAATTTTTCTTTATCAAAACTTTCAGTAAAAATTACTTTGATCTTTTCCTGATTTAAGGGATTATGAATTTTTAATTTTCTTATCAAAGATGCTGCTCTTATTAATTCTTCTTTTTTAGGAAAAAGAATATAATGAACCTGATGAGCTGGTGTAATGAAATCATCAAAATGCCCTTCTAAAAATTGATGAGGAATTTCATAAAGGATAAAATGATAATTCTCAGAAAGAAAATTTAGCAAAGTAAGAAAATTGTCACTAGCATCAGCTCTTATATATAAATAATCAATATCACTAGTTATAATATGACTGGTCAAAACATCTTCATTAAAATCCTTTAAAGGTAGAATTTCGCTCTTTGAAGGTGGGAGTGAAACCTCAGGAATAAATCGCACTTGTTTCTCACCAAAAGGAATAATTTGAATACAGATAACATCTTTTTGAGTTTGCTCCTTTATTTTTACCCCTAAATCAAACATATAGCGAGTTTTTCCAGATAAAACACTACCCATAATACCAATCTTCTTAGATTGAAATATCTTTTTTGGTTTAGACCTGACCTTAACTCGTTGAGAAAGAATACGTGAAAAATCCAAAGCAAGATAAGGATTATTTTTTAAGAATTTCTTGAAATTATTGTCTTCTATCTGCAAAACAAGAGAAGTTTCAATTGATTTTACAGTTACCGAATGAGGATCATTAGTAAGAAGAGAAATTATTCCAAAACAAGTACCACGCTTAAGAATCTCTATTCGACAATCCTTTGCTCCAGCCTTAGCTGATGCAACAACTCTTCCTTTAATAAGAAAATAAAAATATCCCGGAAGATCTTTTTCTTTATAAATTACCTCTCCATTTTTATATTCTTTAACTTCAGAAATATTAATTAATTGCTTTATTTGCCTTGAGCTTAAACCATTAAAAGGCGGGCTATTACTAATTATTAAACTTATCTCTTTTCTATCCATAATAATTAAATTTCTATCTTTCTATTTTTACATATTTTACCATAAGTATATGCAAAAGGTTTTAATTTCCTCTCAAAGGTAGAGTAATCAATTTCAGTTAATCCAAAACGAGGGCCAAAGCCCTTATCCCACTCAAAATTATCCATTAATGACCACCACATATAACCTCTTATATCTACCCCATCTTTGATAGCTCGTGCTAAATTCTTAAGATGATTAATTAAAAAATCTTCATAAAATGAATCTTGACTTTCAGCAGTTCCATTCTCAGTAATTATTATCGGTAAATTATATCGTTTTAATCTCTTAAGAAGTTTATAAAATCCTTGAGAATAAACATTCCAACCAAGATAATTCTGTCTTTGCCCTTTAGGTTTATAGTCAGACTCTTGGCCTACTAACCCTTTAAATTTAGAGAATTCACGACAATAATAATTTAAACCAATAAAATCTAAAGCTTTTTTCTTTGTCAAATAGTTAAGAATTCGAAAATTAAAAAGATAACTACGTAAGCCAGCAGTTAAGGAATTTAAAATAAAGTTAGGCCCAGGACTAGGAGAAAAAATTCTTAAGCTTTTAGCCATTGATATTTGAGGTTGGATATTATTATCTCGATATATACTTTTTATTTCTTGATAACCGGTAATATGGGCATCTAAAATATTCTTTAAAACTTTATTGGCTTGGGATAAAGATTTTACCCCTGGAGGCCAAATTCCACAAATAAAGCTATTGTAAATATATACTAAAGGCTCATTAAAAATAATCCACAAATCTACTTTTCCTTTTAAAGCTTCAACTGTTTTTCGCAAAAACCTTAAAAAATAATCAATATTACTAGACTTAGCCCAGCCACCTTGCTTGGCAAACCAAATTGGATTAGTAAAATGATGCAGGGTAACTATTGGTTTTAAATTGTATCTTATTAAAGAATCAATCACTTCTTTATAGTGGTTGATCTCTTGTTGAGAAAAAGTAGCAGCATCAGGCTGAATCCTTGCCCATTCTAAAGATATTCTTAAGCTATTTAAATTAAGACTACTGGCTAGTTTGAAATCTTGATCAAATAATTCGTAATGCTTGCAAGCAGAAGCAGAATTTGTTAAACCCTTTTCTTTTTCCCAAAGACACCAATCAGAATTCGAGTTATCTCCTTCACATTGATAGCTTGAAAGAGCAGCACCCCATAAAAAATGAGAAGGAAATTGTATCTCCATTTAAATAAATAATCGAAATAACTATCTCGGTTCTTAACCCCTTCTGCAACAATTAATTATAACTAAATAGCACAGCTATCTTTAGTAGAAAGCATCTCTAAAGCTTTATTATTATCGTTGGCAGAAAAAATAATAATTGCATATTTACCGGGCTCATAGGTTGTTCCATACATATAATCTAAATTAAGACCATTGCCTTTTAATTTAGAAGTAAGAAGCTGTAACTGTCCTGTTTCATCTGGCAACTCTACAATTATAATCTCTCTTTCTTCTACTGAACCTCTTTTTAATAAAAGTTCTTTTATCTTAATATTATCAGAAGTCACGAATCTAAAGACTGCTTTATCATTAACAGCCCAAGCAGATATTGCTCGAATATTAACTCCAACATCTTTGAATATTCTAGATATCTCTTCTAGCTCACCTATTTTATTCTCTCCCGTGAAAAGAATCTCTGTGCCTTTTGTTGCCTTCATCTTTTGTCTCCTATTTTAATAAATCATATATTCCTTAATAAACTAGCAAATTCTACCATTTAGATTTTACCCTGTCAATGCCTGTTGATTTATCATTGATAAATTCCAACAGATAAATAAAAATATGACAACGATCATTGATCAATACAATATACCAAATCAATATAATAACATCGTAGGAGCCGGCCTTGCGTCGACTCGATATAATATAAAATTAGACGAATTTATTATTATGCCCAATCACATCCACGGAATAATTAACACCGTTGCAGGGGGCCGGGCCTGCCCGGCCCTTTAATAAAAATACGAAAAATAATAATCTATCCGTAATAATCGGTTCATATAAATCAACAGTCACAAAACAAATCAATAGATTAAATAATAATTCATTCAAATGGCAACGATCGTTTCACGACGAAATTATCCGTACCAGTAATCGTTCTCTCTATAATGCCCGCAAATATATCATAAATAATCCCACAAATTGGGAAATGGACGAAAATAATATTAAAAATTATTTTGTAAAGGGCCAGGCAGGTCTGGCCCCTGCAGCGACGGTTTAATAAAATATAATTGGATAAAATAAATAAAATCATAACAAATAACGGGGTCAGGCACTGAAACTACTGCACTCTCCTCTTTTCCACCTCTTCTCAAGCAAAATTTGACCTGGTCTAGACTTGTGATAAAATAGATGCCATGAAAAGCTATAAATTAAAACCTCTTGATCAAAGTTCAATCGTTGACTACAAAGAGAATTTAAATCCTCAACAACTAAAAGTTGTTACTGAAGGCTCCGGGCCATCTCTAGTTTTAGCTGGAGCTGGAAGCGGAAAAACAAGAGTATTGGTTTACCGTCTAGCCTATCTTCTTGAAAAAGGAATTCCAGCTCAAAATATTCTCTTAGTAACCTTCACTAATAAAGCATCTACGGAAATGATTAATCGGGCTGAGGTTCTTCTTAAGTCTTCTCTTAAGACTCTTTGGGCCGGAACTTTTCATCATATTGGAAATGTTATGCTCAGAAAAGAAGCTGAATCGATAGGTTACTCCCCTAACTTCACTATTGCTGATACTGAAGATGCCAAAGGCTTAATTGAGGACTGTTTTGAAGATTTAGATATATACAAACGTGAAAAAATGTTCCCTAAAAAAGGCTTAATCTACAATATCTATTCCATAGCTGCTAATTCTGGTAAAGATATATCTACAATTATAAGCGAAAAATATTCCCATATTGAAGAATATACTCGGCAAATACAAGAAATTATTGCCTGCTACAAAGATAAAAAAAAGAAAGCTAATATTATGGATTTTACAGATTTACTGAC
>JAVCBZ010000026.1 GCA_030765735.1 Candidatus Susulua stagnicola
CAACCCGCATTTCTCGCGTGATTGGCTTCATCGCAAAAGAAATATATTCGAGCACATCAAACAAATCACTTTTTTCAGCGTTAATTACTTTTTGTAAAGTTATCAATTCATCTAACCCATACCCCGCATCTGCAAGCTTTCCAAGTAATGCCTTACGTGTATCCGGCTTAGACCAGATTCTACGCAGTTCATCTTCGCTTTTAAAAAATTCCGGTAAAACTCCAAACATGGCCTGCAAAAACTCTTCTGCTGAGATTGGCTTACCATCAGCACTCCAAAATGAAGTAGAAATCATATGCTGGATTTCGCGTTCTTTTCCATCACGTAATTTAATCTTAATCTTTTTCTTGGGAGGCTCGGGCGGTTCTGAAGGTTCAGGCGAATCTTTAGGTGATTTTGTCTCTTTTTCTGTTGTTTCATCTATCGGTTCGCCATCCCATTCGGGATCAAGAAAATGATGATACGCATCTACAAAATCATAAATAGTAAAATACTCTTTTCCGTCAAACAACCGTGTTCCACGCCCAATAATTTGCTTAAACTCAATTATGGAGTTAACTGGACGCATTAGTATAATATTACGAATATTACGAGCGTCTACACCCGTGGATAGCTTTTGTGAAGTAGTCAAAATAGTTGGAACAGTTTTCTCATTATCTTGAAATTCACGCAAATACTGCTCACCCAATGCGCCATCATTGGCGGTTACACGCACGCAGTAATTCGGTTCTTTGCTTTGTTTATACTGATTAACTAAATCCCGCACTGCTAACGCATGATTCTGAGTAGAACAAAAAACAATGCCCTTTTCGCTTTGGTCGATTTCAGAAAGAAATATCTGTACTCGTTTGGCTTCACGTTCTTTAATTATTATGACCCTATTAAAATCTGGCTCTGTATAAATTTTTCCCTGCTCTATCTCGCCTTCAATAATCTGATCATCTGAGGTATAGATATAATCGTCTATTGTAGTTTGAATCCGCTTAACCTTAAACGGCGTCAAGAAACCATCGTTGATGCCCTCTTTGAGTGAATAGATATGCACCGGCTCGCCGAAATAACGATAAGTGTCCACATTATCTTTGCGTCTAGGCGTTGCAGTTAAACCAAGCTGAACAGCAGGCGAAAAATACTCCATAATGCCACGCCAATTGCCTTCGTCATTTGCACCCCCGCGATGACATTCGTCAATAATGATAAAGTCAAAATAGTCGTTCGGATATTGACCAAAATACGGAGCAAGGTTGCCATCCTTATCCTTGCCACTCATAAAGGTTTGAAAGATAGTGAAAAAAATGCTACCACTGGTTGGGACTCGACCATTTCTACGAATTTCATGAGGCTTAATTCGAGCCAGAGCATCTTCTGGAAATGCTGAAAAGGCATTAAATGCCTGATCCGCGAGTATATTTCTGTCTGCTAAAAACAAAATCCGTGGCCTACGAGAGCCATCTCGTCTTAAATCCCAGCGTGTCTGAAAAAGTTTCCAAGCTATCTGAAAAGCAATAAAGGTTTTACCTGTCCCAGTAGCAAGTGTAAGCAATATACGCTGCTCGTTTTCGGCAATGGCAGCCACTGCATTATTGACAGCGATTTCCTGATAATAGCGTACATCCTTTGTGCCACCTATATCTTCAAATGGCACCTGATTAAATTTATCTTGCCATTGATTCTGGGCAGCAAAGGTTTTATTCCAAAGTTCATCCGGCGATGGGAATGCGGTAATCAATCCTTCCTTGCCAGTTTTCATACAAATTTGATAAATCTCTTTACCGTTACTGGAATAAGTCCTATCAAGATGAAGCATTCCGGCATAGTTCTTGGCTTGAGCCACACCTTCCCCTACTTTAAGTTCATCGCTTTTCGCTTCAATGACAGCTAGTTTACACCCCTTATAAACCAACACATAGTCAGCAATCAAGGGTTTAGCTCTTCCACCACCGGTCTGGATTTTACCAGCAGTGATTTTATATTCCCGAAGGACTTTTGTATCTTCGACTACACCCCAACCGCTTTCCTTCAACTTCGGGTCGATATATTCAGCTCTTGTTTCAGCTTCGTTCATGATTGTGCTCCTGCAAGTTTACCATTAAAAGCTTTTTGAAGAATTGATTTCTTTAATTCCTCTAGATCTACCAGTTTTTGCTGGCATATGGCTTCAAGCTTTTTAGTTTCTGCGGAAAGCGTATCAAGTTTGCTAACGATAGCTTTTTGCTCAAAGAGAGATTTTGGGAATGGCAAATAGTAACTATAAATAAAATCTTTTGAAATTCGTTTATGGCCAACTGCGCCCGTCATTAATTTTTTACCCTCTTCTCTAAATTGATTACGTGTTAAAAAATAGTATAAATAATCAGGAATTATTTCACCTTTTGACCGAAAAACTATGTATTCACTTGAACCAAACCCAACGCCATTCGTTAAATTGCGTGCAATTCCAATTTTTCCGTTTTCAAAGCAGGGTGTGATTTTAGCAAGCAGCACATCATCATCTGCAAAATATGTATAACTGCTAAAGACATCTTTTAATTGTCTTTCTTTTGTGGCGTTTATTTCTTTGGTCAAGATACCCAAATCTTTCATAGGAAGAAATGTAACAGATCCAGCATCTTTTAACTTTTCTTTCGTTTCCTTTTTTGGAGGTTTTATCACGCATACTTCTCCCAGAGTTTTTCCTCCCCATTCATCCCCCAAATTAGCAAAAACGCTTTGCAGATATGTTTCAAACAGCTCACGGGCATTTTGCAAATTCTTTTCAGTATTTCCTTTTGCCTTAGCAATTTTTTCAAAAAGTTCATCCAAAATCTTCACTATCCGCTTTTGTTCGGGTAGAAGCGGAAGTGGTATGAGAAGCTCTTGAAAATGTCTAATCCTTAATGATTTAGCTGTTGCTCCAACAGCAACTTGTTCAAAGTATTTATGATCAAAAATTAAGTAATATTCAACAAATCTTATGCTAACACTTTCATCAAAGTTAAAAAGCGCATAAGCTCTTTGATGAAGATCAAATTTTCCAGAATAATATCTTGGAAAGAATTCTGCTCCTTCTCCCGGAATTATTAAAGCCTTACAATCAAAAAGAAATCGCCTACTTCTTTTTACCTTCTTTGATCGGTCAAAAAAAGCGTACTCACCGTTTTCAACTGCCTCGTTAGCGTTAGATTTACCAGTGCTAATTTTGCAAATACTTCCAAGCGTTTTTGTTTTCCAATTCTTCCTCATACCAAATCTCTAATCGTCTTTAAAATATCAACTGCTTCTTTACCCAGTATTTTCATTTCAGCCAATATTTCTTTTGGTTTTCGCAGAATAGTTTTGTCTTTTTTATTCGGATTTTTCACAGACAAATCAAATGTACCCTTATCAACATCAGCCACGTTTACTGTCCAAGAGTTTTCGGATTCTTCTTTTTTCTTCTGCAATTTTACAAACTCTGCCAGATCATTTTCATTAAGCGGATTAGTCTTGCCGAGATTGCGATTAAGATTAAGTTGATAGTACCAAATTTTCTTCGTCTTAACCCCTTTATCAAAGAAAAGCACCACAGTCTTCACACCCGCACCGGTAAAAGTACCACCGGGTAAATCCAGAATGGTGTGCAGATTACAATTTTCTAAAAGCAGTTTTCGTAAACTGGTCGAAGCGTTGTCCGTATTAGAAAGAAATGTATTTTTAATTACAACGCCTGCTCGCCCGCCAGCCTTAACGATTTTGATAAAGTGTTGAAGGAAAAGAAATGCAGTCTCACCAGTTTTGATTGGAAAGTTTTGCTGAACTTCTTTACGAATCCCCGCACCAAAAGGTGGATTGGCTAAGACAATATCGTAACGATCTTTTTCCTGAATATCAGTAATGTTTTCTGATAACGTATTAGTATGCACAATATTGGGTGTTTCTATACCATGCAAAATCATATTCATTGTACCAATAATGTAAGCAAGAGATTTGATTTCTTTACCGTAAAAGGTTTTTTTCTGCAAAATTTTGGCTTGTTTAGTTGTTAAGTTCTTATTGGTTTTAAGATATTCAAAGGCTTCGCATAAAAACCCAGCCGAACCTACTGCTCCATCGTAAATTTTATTTCCAATAGTAGGAGCAACCACTTCCACAATGGTTTTAATAAGCGGGCGAGGTGTATAATATTCTCCGCCATTTCTGCCTGCGTTGCCCATATTCTTGATTTTGGCTTCATATAAATGCGACATTTCATGTTTTTCTTTGTGAGCCCTAAACCGAAGTTCATCAATACGATTAATTACTTCTCGTAGATTATACCCGCTTTGAACTTTATTTTTAAGTTCACTAAAAATTTCACCTATCTTGTATTCAATCGTATCTGCGCTTTCAGCGCTTGCTTTAAACTTTTTAAAGTAGGGGAATAGCTTATGGTCAGCAAAATCTTTTAAATCGTCTCCAGTAAGTGCCTTGTGGTGATCAAGTTTGCCATCCTTACCTTTAGGAACGGCCCATGTTTCCCATTGATACTCAGGCTTTATTATGCCTGTATAAGTTTTACCTGATAATTTTGCCGCTGTTTTCTTATCCTTCTCTAGATCATCTAGATATTTCAAAAAAAGAATCCAAGAAGTTTGCTCTACATAATCCAGCTCGCTAGAACATCCTGCGTCTTTATGGAGAATATCGTCAATATTTTTAAAAGTTTGTTCAAACATTGGCACTTCTCTTGATAGTAAAGGGTTTCTTTAATTGAGAGCTTATTATATTATGGCTGTGAAGGTTTAATTTTTTAGAAAAAATCATGATTTCTTTACCTATTTTTGATTGATATGCACTGTGCTGGATTGTAAATTTTCTTTTGCGCATTTTTGTGTAAAGCTTGCGTATATACGAAACGTCATCATACGTCATAATCCATTTTAACGATGAATCCTGCAAAAATTTCCTTAGTTTTTCATGGTCGCTATCTTCGTAGTGGTTAAGATAGAGAAGTTTACCTTTTTGATAATAAGGCGGATCAAGAAAAATAAAATAATTGCTCATGTTTTTACATCGTTCTATCTTTTTTAAAAGGCTAATTCCGTCAAGATTATAGACTTTGATTTTATTCTTATATCTCTTAATTCGCTTCAAGCGCTTAACAAGCGTGCTTTTAGTAAAACGGACGTCAAGCTTCCAGTCTCCGGATTGATCCATTCCCCCAATTGGACCCCCTTCAATGATCCCCGATCTATTTGTTCTATTTAGAAAAAGTGTTGCAAACGCCAATTCATGATCAGAGGACAATGCCCTATTATATATCTCTTTCTGTCTTTTCCATTCCTCGATAGTAATCTTCACTTCTAGTACTCTTTTTATTAAATATTCACTATCAGAAAGAGCGGTTTTCCAAAAGGCATAAATGGCAGAATCAAAATCATTGATTATAATTCTGTTAACTTGTCCTGCAAATAATAAGGACAGCGCTGCCCCTGCTCCTCCTGCATATGGTTCAACGAGAATTACTTTACCCTTGTCTTCTTCTGTGAAATTTTTTTCAATTGTCTTAGCAAAAAACTTTGCAAGACGAGTCTTTCCTCCTGGATACCTAATAGGACTAACAAATTTTAGTTTTGCTTTTTCCATTCTACGTTTCTTTCTTTTCAGGAACTGACGATAAAATAAACATAAATAACGGCTTTAACTCATCCCACCCTTGTTGCACAGCCTCTCTATTGCTGAAAAAATAATGGCTATGATTTAATTGGTGCATAAAATTAGCAGTATACCCCATCATGCTTACACTACCTTTTGTTTGTTCGATTTTCGTTATAAGATTTTTTAGCGCTTTAAATTTCGAACCAGCAAGAAGCTTAACTTTTTCATTCCCCTTAAATTCTTCTAAAGCATCCTTTAAAAAGGAGTATTCTCCTTTTTTCTTTATTGCTATCTCATGTAAATCAAAGAAGGCTTTGAGTGAGCATTCTAAAAAACTCCTTAATAAATCATGCGCAGCATTTGGGAAACCCCTATCATTACTGATGGATATTCTTTCTATCTCTTTGTACATGCGTTCTATTGCGGGAAATGGAAGGTAAAAATTAATACCCTGAGTATTCAGCTTATTCTTGGTGATTTTAGTTGGTTTAACCGGTACAAAATCACTCGCCATAGCTGTTGTTTTGAAGGACAATTTTTTGGGAACAATTTGGTCAATGTACGTTTTTCTCTCTGTACTATCACTAATTTTTTTCCGAGATGTAATTATTTTGTCCACAATGTCAGTAATGATAATTGTATAGGCGCGATCAAATTCTTGTGATTTGGGAATTGTTACCTCTCCCGTTTCAGGGTTAAACTGAAGTCCCATTTTTTCTTGTACATATTTATCTGAATACAATCTTTCCAGGGTTGTAATATCAAAATTTCGCTTATTGTTTATTTTTTTACGCACTTCATCGGAAAGCTTCGGTAAGGATGTTGCAATCTGATGCATTTCATACATCCTAATATATGCAGGAATATTAACTCCTTTATATCTTTTAATTAAATTTTGAACAGATCTACCTTTTTCTTTTTGGGCATAATAAAAATAGGCTCTTCTTAATGCACTCCATGGACGTTTGGTATTTTTTGTATGTTTTGCGGCTAAATACTGCATTGCCGCTTCTCTGTTGGGTGCAACTCTAACCGTTATGCTAAGAATAGGGCTTCTTTCAAGCATTAATTTTCTAATTTTTTCTTTGTATTTTCGAGGAACATGAATTGGGTCTATCATTGCTTGCAAAGAGGCCACTCTTCGACTTCCTTCAAAAACAACCCAATTTTTGTTTTCTCTAACAACTACAGGGCTTTCGTCGGGGAAAAACCCATTTTCATAAATACTGAGAAGAATTTGCATAGCCTTTTCATTAACAAATAAATCTCTAACGATTTCATCTTGCGTTTTGCGTTCCGTCTCTAGTCGAATATTCTCTGGATCAAGCAAAAGAGAAGCAACCAAGACAGTAATTGGTTTCCATTCTTGCTGATAATTTATAAGTTTCTTTTTCATGATGCTCCTTTTATTTTACTTTTATTTACCCAAAAGTTCTTATTGTATTTCTCTATCTTTTATCTCCCCACTAATTCATCTATCTTAATTTTAAAAGCATTTGCAAGTTTTGTTAATGTCTCTAGGGTTGGGTTTTTGTTTGACCCCGATTCTATCTTGATAAGAGTGCTGTAGGTAATTCCGGCTTTTTGGGCGAGTTGTTCTTGAGACAAATGGTGTTTCTTCCTAAGTTTTTTAATATTTGCGGCGAGCATAAAATCTCCTATTTCTATTTTATCTTTTCCATAATGCTTAAAATCCCTTTATCAAGTTGTGAGAAAGCAAACCATTTTTTACCAAGATCTTTTAATGATGCACCAATGTGATATACGACCTGCTTATCAATAATTAAAAACCTATCATGGGATTTATTAAATATTTTAATTTCAATCGAATGATATTGCGCGTTATGTTTTTTTAAATCAAGGTGTAATTGTTTCGAAATTTGTTTGGTGAAAATAGTAGCAGAAACGCCTTTTTTACGTTTATCAAGTAATGTTAAAACAGATTCATCAATATAATTATCAATCAATATAATAGATTTTTTTGCTTTTTTAATAATCTTTGAAACAAAAAGATACGCTTCAAACACTTGTCCGTCAAAAAATATCCCCTGTTTAGGCTGAATATTTTCTTTTTCTAAGGCTTTAAAAACTTTCTCAAATTTTTTATTTGTCTCTAGTTTATGCTCTAATTGTTTTTGCTCAACGTTATCAAGCCGTTGAAAAAGAACAGCGTTTGTTTGAATAAAACGACGCATTTGTACAAAAGCATTCATAATTTGGATACTAATCCTAATCGCTGTGTCACTTTTTAACACAGCAGATAGCATAGCTACCCCTTGTTCAGTAAAAACATAGGGCAAGTATTTTCGGTGTTTTCCTCTCTCATCTTTTAAGGTCGCAAAATGCGACCTTAAAGAATCATTAGATGCCTCAATTTGTGACATCCATTGATTAAGCTCTTGCTTTGTTAATTGAAACATAAATTCTTTTGGAAAACGATCAATGTTCCGCTTAACCTGTTCATTAAGTCTTTTTATTTCTACTCTATATAATCCAGCTAAGTCTCTATCAAACATAATCTGCCGTTTGCGAATTGTATGGATTTTTGATCTAATTTGTTTTTCGGTGGAATTTACTAACTCTTTTTTCAACTTAAAACTCCTATTTTTTTACTTGACCCTTCGATGCGCTCATTGCATTCGCTTACTCAGGACCTGCGGAAAATCTTTTAGATTTCCCTTGACAAACTATCAATATATTGCTAATATTGTATTAATAGATTACTATCAGTTTATTGCTCTTAATTTAATGATATTTTATCTCGTCTTTAGAAATTATCAAGTATTTTAAATATGGCTATTAAACAGCTAACTAAACATACTAAATCACCTGCTCAGCCAATAAATTTTAATTGGCCTGACAATCCTGCTGTCAAAAATCTGCTGGATGTGATCTCCTCTATTCTCGCTGAAGAATATGTAGAGATAGCCAAAAAGAACCATGATGTATTCTCAAATGAAAAATAATATTAACCCGGATGTATCCCTCCTCGCTGTATATAGGGTAAAATGTCTTCGACTTTTTACCCTAACTCGGAGGGATTTAATTCGGACTACAGGTTTTTCTCTGAAAAACCTAAGTCTCATTAAATGAAAGTTGCCATATACGCTCGCTATTCTTCTGAAAACCAAAGCGCCAAAAGCATTGACGACCAAATACGCGTATGCAAAGACTATGCCGGAAAAAATAACTTTCTTGTAGAAGACGAACACGTCTATGTTGATAAGGCAATTTCAGGGTCTATTGTTGACCGGCCCGGATTGCAGGCTTTGGAAAAGGCTGCCGAGAATAAAGAATTTGATACTGTGATTGTAGATGACTTATCCCGGATATCACGAAGCAACCATCAAATGTTGACTTTAGTTCTTAAATTCAACTACCTGCAAATTAGAATTATCTCTGTATCAGACGGTATCTCTACAGATGATGACAATTCTAAATTAGGCATTCATCTGCGCGGGCTTATGAATGAACTTTATCTTGATGACCTTAAAAAGAAAACCATGCGTGGATTAGAAGGCCAGAAAATCCGCGGTTTTAGTGTAGGCGAAAATGTATTTGGCTATTTTACCGAACCGGTCGGCGAGCTAAGGATTGGCAAAAGGGGTGAAGCAAAGCATGACGGGATGATCCATAAAATAAATCCTGAGCAAGCCGATATAGTAAAAAGGATATTTAATGAGTTCTCCGGAGGTAAAAGCTTAAGAAAACTTGCCGCATCGCTTAATGAGGACAAAATCCCTACTAAACGCGGGCTTTCCGGTGGTTGGAATATTTCCAGTTTACGCAGAATCTTACAAAATAAAAAATATATTGGTATCTGGATATGGAAAACAACCAAAACCGTCCGAGATCCTCTGACCGGGAAAAAGAAAATTGTTTCGCGTCCCGAAAAGGAGCATTTATCCACACGCAGAAAAGATTTAATAATTATTGAGCAGGATATTTGGGATAAAACCAGGGAAAGGTGGTCTAAAATGGTAGGCGCCTATCCTCTATCTAAAAAGGCAAGAGCAAACGGCCAAAAACAAAAAAGTTATGTTCATTGTGCCCCAACTCATCTTTTTTCGGGAACAATGAAATGCCACTGTTGTAACGGGCCAATTGTTCTTGTCAGCGGAAAAGGCGACGGTTACTATGGTTGTTATAATTTTCGCCGTAAAACCTGTACTAATAAATTATTAGTATCCCGTAAGCGTGTAGAAAAAACCATCCTCACTGCGCTACAAGAAAAGGTTTTGACTCTTAATAATATAAACTACATTTATAAGAATCTGGAAACCCAAATAGCAAAAAGATTAAACAATAACCCTGAGGCCATAAAGAAGAAAAGAGCCCAGCATGATAAGCTTTCTTTAGAAATGCAGAATTACTTGAATTACATTAAGTTAGGTAACTTTTCAAAGGCCGTATCCGAAGCATTAAAGCACTGTGAATCGAGGTTTGAGCTGTTAACAGAAGAAATAAAATCCCTGGAATTCCAGAAGAGCAACACCTTTAAATCCCCTCCCCTAGAGTGGGTGAAACACCGTCTAGAACGTTTACAGGAAACACTTAGCAAGAAGGCCACCTCAGCAGCCCTTGTCTTAAAAGGGCTCCTATCCCCCATATCCCTTGAGCCTGTATTAAGCCCTGATAATGACTTCTATTCAGTAGTTAATGCTCAGGAAGGAAGGTTTAAACCCTATTACGTGGCCCATATAAAAGCACAAACCCTTGCTCTTCTCGATGAGAAGAACAAGGGTTCGAATTGGTTTCAGTGGCGGGGTCGATGGGATTCGAACCCACGATCACCTGCGTGACAGGCAGGGGACTTAAGCCAGACTAATCGACGACCCCGATAGATTTAAGATTATAAGTAAAAAGCCTGTTGTTGTCAAATTAAAAAATCAAATTTTTGTTGCCCTTGTCCTCCACCAAATAATATAAAACCATGGGCGATACAGGACTTGAACCTGTGACCCCTACCATGTCAAGGTAGTACTCTAGCCAACTGAGCTAATCGCCCTATTTAAATAAAAAAATATGCCGGGGGCGGGACTTGAACCCGCACGTCTCTTACGAAACAACAGATTTTAAGTCTGTGTTGTCTGCCAATTCCAACACCCCGGCATAGTTAGTTCAAAGTTCATAGCTCATACTCATGGCTCATAGATATTAGTTCATAGATAATTTACTTTTAAACTATGAGCTATAAGCTACACAAGGCGTGGGCCGGATTTGAACCGGCGCGTAGCGGTTTTGCAGACCGCTGCCTTACCACTTGGCTACCACGCCACTATCTAATACTTTTATTTTTTAAAAAACTATAGACAGACTACTTTTTACTTTTTTCTTTTGGTTTTGATTTTTCTTTTGCTTTTACTTTTATCTTTCCGTCTCTAATTTCTTTCAGAGCATTATCTAAAACCTTCTCTCCAGGTTTATCAATTAAAACCTTTTCTCCATCAGCTAAAGCAATAGCTCTTTTTGCAGCTAAAATAGTTACTTCATAAATTGATCCACTACTTGCTTTTAAAAGTTTTTCTAGGGGTATGCTTACTCCGCTCATTTCACTCTCCTATTTATCCGAATTAAGAATAATACTTTCTAGTTCCTTTAAGGTATCTTTTATATTTCTGTTTATTACCGAATAATCATAATCTTTGGAAAGCTCCACTTCTTTTTTTGCAAGTTTTACTCTTTTCTTAATAACTCCTTTATCCTCATCCCTTTTTTCCATTCGCCGATAAAGTTCTTTTTCTGACGGTGCAACAAGAAAAATAGTAGTTACTTTTTTAGCCTTTAAATCTTTTTTAAGGCACATTCCTCCTTTAACATCAATGCATAAAACAAGGTTTTTACCTGTTCTTTTGGCTAACCCATATAAAATCTTTGGCGTTCCGTAATAGTTTTCTAATACCTTCTGGTTTTCAAGAAAAAATTTATTTTTCTTTAGTCGTAAAAACTCATCTTCTTCAATAAAAAAATAGTCTTTTCCATCTTTTTCTTTATCTCGTTTTTTCCGAGTAGTTATGGTAACCCCTTTTACAAAATCTTTTTTTATTCTTTCCCGCGCAAACAATTGCTCAACAATGGTAGTTTTACCTGCCCCCCCTGGTCCAGAGATAATAAAAACTTTTGGATTTCTCATTCTATATTCTGCGCCTGTTCTTTTATCCTTTCTAAATAATTTTTTCCTTCAATTATTAGCAAAGCTAAATTTTTCTTTTTGGTTTTGCTAGAAGCCGCATTTAATTCTCTTAAAATTTCTTGAGTTAAAAAATCTAAAGCTCTTCCTTGGGGCGTCCATTGCTTAGAATTAATTTTGCTTTCTAATTTACTTATATAGAACAATGTTAAAGAAATCTCTTCATCAATATCTTCTCTCCCGTTTTCAATTTTATTAACTTTAGGTTTTTCTTTTTTTATCTTCTCAACATTGTTTTTTAATTTGCTTAGGTTCTCTATAATTTCCTTTTTTATGGCTTTTCCTTCTTTCTCTTTAAATTTTACAAACTTGTTTAAGACTTCTTTTATCGCTAAAGGGATTAACCCCTTATCTCTTTTTCCGCTATGGCTTAAAGAGATTGCTTGTGGCAAATTTAAAATATCACTTATTTCAATATCAGCCTTTAGATTATACTTTTTATTTAAGGACTTTATCTGAGTAACATAACGACAAACAACCTCTTCGTCAACATATACTTTTTTAATTTGTGGCTTAGCTGAAAAAATAAAAACTTCTACCTTACCCCGATTAATCTTTTTTTTAATTTCTCGCTTAATTTTTTCTTCTAATAAAAGATCTTCAATTGGTAAATTATGGATACAAATATCTAAATATTTAAAATTTGAAGACCTTAAAATTACTTGAGTAGTTTGCTCTCCTCTGCTTACTTGTGCAGAAGCATAAGCGGTCATTGATCTCATATCCAAATCTCCTTGTTGCTATTTTCTTGAGCTATTTTTTTTGAAGGATAAAGTTCGCAAACAATTTCATCAGGGTCAAACCATAATTTTATTTCTCTCTCAGCTTCCTCTATACTACTTGAAGCATGAATTACATTTTCAAACAAACCGGTTGTTAAAATTCTCCCATAAGCTCCTCTTATACTTATCGGATCAGCCTGTTCAGGATTGGTTGCCCCAGCTATATCTCTAACTTTTTTAATGGCATCCTCTCCCCAATAAATCAAAGGCATAACTCTATTTTCCCCATGAAGCTGCCCTGTAATATACTTAGCTAGTTCTGGATAAAAAGATTCTTTTTGAAGATGATGATAGTGCTTATTAGCTAATTCAATATCAACCTTTACTATTTTTGCTCCAATTATTTTCAGTTTAGCTTCAGAAAGCCTGCTTAGAATATTCCCGGTAAGAGACTTTTTTAATCCATCTGGTTTAATAATAACTAAAGTAGCTTCATCCCTCATTTTCTTTGAACCTCCTTATAAACTTTATTTTAATTTTTTAATAATTCGTTCTAGATCCTCTAAGCTGTAATACTCAACAACAATTCTACCACGATTTTTCTTTTTGTTGAAGACTTTAACTTTAGTTCCTAATAATTTTTGAAGTCTCTCCTCTAGCTCAACTATAAAAGGATCGCTCTTCTTTTTCTTTTTAGACACCATCCTAACTTTATTTTCTATCTCTCTAACCGACATTCCTTCTTTTAAAATCTGATAAAATATTTTTTCTTGGGTTTGGATTTTATCAGCTCCTAAGATTGTTCGGGCCTGAGTTCGAGTAATCATTCTTTTACGCACAGCCTCTTTTATTTTTTCTGGTAATTTAAGTAATCGTAAAACATTTACCACTGTGGTCTTATCTTTGCCAACAAATTTAGCAACATCTTCTAATGAAAAATCAAAATCTTCGATTAACCTTTTAAAAGCTTCTGCTTCTTCTATGGGATTTAAATCTTGTCTCTGAAGGTTTTCAACAATAGCTAAAACAAAAGCCTCTTTATCGTCTAGTTCCTTAATAATAGTTGGTATCTCCTTGAGCCCCAAAGACTTAGCAGCTTCATACCTTCTTTCTCCAGCAACAATTTCATAGCTTCCTCCACTTATTTCTCTTGCTACAATTGGTTGAATAAATCCTTTTTCTTTGATTGATCTAGTTAGTTCTCCTAATTCTTTTTCACTTATTTCTTGTCTAGGTTGGCATTTAGCAGGCTTTACTTTATCTAATGATAAGCGAATGAATTCTCTTGGTAACATTGCTGCTGTCTTTTTAGGAATAAGTGCATCCAATCCTCTACCTAAAACCTTTCTATCCATTTCCCCTCCTAGTTCTCCTATTAAATTAATTCAATTGCTAACCATAACTTGTTATTGGACTTCGATAGTTTTTTGTCCAACTTCTATCCTTTCTTTTAATACTTCCTGGGCTAAATTAAAATAGGCTTTGCTACCTACACAACCAGAATCATAAAAACATATTGGCTTACCAAAGCTAGGTGCTTCAGCAAGTCTTATATTTCGTGGCACAATAACATTAAATGTTTTTTTCTGAAAAAAATTCCTTACCTCCTCTATAACCTGTAAGGTAAGACGAGTACGAAAATCACCCATAGTAAGAAGAACTCCCTCTATCTCTAAAGACGGTTTTAGCCTCTCGCGAACTAATTCTATTGTATTAACCAATTTAGAAACTCCTTCCAAAGCATAATATTCACATTGGATTGGGATAATTAAGCTATCTGAAGCTACCAAAACGTTTAATGTAAGTAACCCTAAAGATGGCGGCGCATCAATAATAATATAAGAAAAATCATCTTTTACTTGTTTTACTTTATCTTGTAGTTGCATCTCTCTATTTTCAATATTTACTAACTCAACTTCTCCTCCGGTAAGAGAGATATCTGAAGGACTAATATATAAATTGGGCCATTTAGTAGGATAAATACTTTCTGAAATACTAGTTTTACCCATGATTGTATCGTAAATTGAATTTTTGTCTTGACTATCAAACCCAACTCCTGAAGTAGCATTGCCTTGAGGATCCATATCTATAAGCAAAGTTTTTTTACCGGCTAAACCTAAAAGTGAGCTTAAATTAATAGCTGTAGTAGTTTTGCCTGTCCCCCCTTTTTGATTACAAATACCAATTATTTTGCCCATTTTTATTTACGAGTTTTTACGTTTTCACGTGGAAACTTTAAAAGCTTACTGATTTCTTACCTTTTTCTGTTTCCCTTTTCAGGTAAAACTTAATCTATTCTAATACACCATAGGTAGTATTGTCAAGCTTTTTGTATTAACCTCCTGCAAAAGGTAAATTGTAACTCATATTGCGACAACATTCAACTCAAAATTCCTATTCTGTTTTTTGTTGGTTTTGCTACCTTACAAAATAACAGATTTTGAGAGCTATGGGCATTTTTTACCCTCTAACTGTCGCACTTGTGATTACAATCTTCTTCCAAAGAAAGGGAGTTGACCCCTTTTATTCTACAGCTCGCTGATTGCGTTTTCACGTGGAAACTTTAAATATACAGTTCCCCATTGCTTTTTTGGGTTTAGCTTTTTAGATATACAAAAAAATAGCTTTAGAATTATTTTACTTGCTGAGCTTTAGATAGGCGTGATTGGTAACTTAAGGTAAAGATATTCTGTACGAGCCAATAAATGGTCAATGCTGCTGGGAAACCATAGAATATAACTCCAATAAACACAGCAAAGAACAACCCCATAGACTTTTGTTGGGATGAAGCTGTAGGGGAGGATACAGTTATTTTTTGTTGTACTATCCCCATGATCATTAACAAAACAGGAAGAAGATTTAAATAATTTATAGGTGCTGGGAAAGGAAGTTGCAATAAATGATCTGGAGAGGCAAGATCTTTAATCCATAAAAAACTAGCCCCCCTAAATCCTATAAAACGATAAACAATCTGATAAAAAGCCATGATTATCGGTATCTGAAAAAATAAGGGTAAACAACCTCCTAAAGGATTTATTTTATGCTTACGGTATAGTCCAAGTGTTTCTTTTTGAATCTTTTGAGGATTATCCTTATATTTTGTTTTGAGCTCTTCAACTTCAGGTTGGATTTCTTGCATTTTCCTCATTGCTTTGCTACTTTTAGAAGTAAAAGGGAAGAGGACTAAAGAGGCTAAAGCTGAAAACACAACAATACTGACTCCCCAATTTTTAAAAATACCATAAAAGAAATAAAGAAGCTTTATCATCCATACAGCTATTCCATTAAAAAACCCATAATACATAATTCCTTGCAACCCAAAGACTTCCAATTCTTTTTCAACCTGCGGGCCTAGATAAAGAAAGATTTCGTTGTTGGGAGACATTAAATATAGGTGTGCTTTTTTCTTGCCTTCGCTTACCCATTTTAGATCATAATCTCCTTTGAGCAAAGACATAGCATAATATCTATCTCGGGCTCCAGAAAACTTTACACTATTATAGGTAACCTCTTTTATTTTTCTTGGGGAAATTCTTTTTATTTTCTTATCTTGAGAATAAAAAATTTCTTGATACCTTTGGTCTAAAACCTTGGGACTCAGATAATTAGAAAATAAAACTACTGGCGTTGCAGGAAGAGGATTGATCTTTATTCCTAAAACATAATCTTGAAAATTAAATTCTTTTGTTTCTCCTTCTGGACCCTTAAATTCAAGAGTCTCACCTCTAAGTTTAAAAGTGAATTCTTTTTCCCGATCTTCAGGCAAAAGCCCTATATTTTGAAAAGGTAATTCATATTCTTCTTCTCCTATAGCAATTTTTTTAATATAACCACCTGTAGTAGAATATGTTACAACAAAATTACCTACAGAAATTTTTGGCAATTCTAGGCTTTCTTCCTCATCTTCTAAAACTAGAGGAGTAGCCTCTTGAGATATTTCAGCAGGAAAAGTGTTAAACCTTGTTTCTACAGCTTGTTGTTGGCTATTTCCTTGAACTGGAGCTGGTTGTGGAACAAATTTGGCAACAACATGCGAATAAACAAGAAAAAACACAAGAGTTATTGAAAATGCTAAAAATAGTCGTTTTTCCATATTATTTTATTGGGTCAAAACCCCCTTTTAGAAAAGGATTACAACGGAGGACACGTATAACAGTAAGCTTCAGAGCTTTAAAAAAAGGTTTTTTCAAAAAGGCTTCTTGTGCATACTCTGAACAAGTTGGAGTATAAATACAATGCTGCGGAAAAAATCTTGAAACAGAACGATATAGCCCTATTAAAAAAAGGGCTATTCTCCTCATATAGTAAGCCTTTTCCGCCCCTTTGCTCTTCTGCGTTTTATAATATTCTTACCACCAGCAGTAGCCTTACGAGCTCGATACCCTCTCTTTTTTTTAGCCTTAATATTTGTTGGTGTTTTTAAATTCTTTTTCATCTTTTAATTATAATGGTTTTCCCTATTTTATTGCCTTGCTTTTAATTTTAAGGCCCTACTCCCAAACAATATTAGTGATGGATCCAATAAAACCCTTCGGGTATCTGTCTTCGACAGATTGGATGCATAGGTGAAATTTTAGCATATATTACCCTTGTGTCAACTATAAAAATGTTGCAAAGAACTTTTATTGCGGTATAATTATTTTCACCTCATAGCTAGGTGTGAATAACTTGTGAATTTTGTGAACTCATCCTTATTATGGCAGAACAAATTTGGCAAACCTGTAAAGAAAAACTTAAGAATACGTTAGGAGATACTTCTTTCGATACTTGGATTGCTCCGTTAAATTTAAAAAAGATAACCCATTCATCATTAGTCTTAGAAGCGCCAGATAGTTTCTTTAAAGATTGGGTTGAAAGCCGACATCTTCCTCAAATAAAACAATCCTTAAAAGACATTACTCAAAGAGATTTTGAAATTACTTTTGATGTAAACCCAACTCTTTTAAAAAGAAAAACTACTAAAATTTTTAAAACAATTCAGAAAAGTTTTCGCGAAGAGCCTCAAGACTCTTTACGTTTAAATCGTCGTTTTACTTTTGATAATTTTATTGAAGGAGCTTCAAACCGTATGGCTCATGCTGCTTCCTTAGCTGTTTCCAATGCTCCTGGAAAATCTTATAACCCTCTTTTTATTTATGGAGGAGTAGGCTTAGGGAAAACCCATCTTATGCAAGCAATAGCTCAACATACTCTTTCTCTTAACAACCAAGCAAAAGTAAAATACACTTCTTCTGAAAAATTCACCAATGAACTTATTTTTTCTATACGCAACCGTTCCACTGAAAAATTTCGCCAAAAACATAGAGAAATTGATATCCTATTAATTGACGACATTCAGTTTCTTGCTGGTAAAGAAGCTGCTCAAGAAGAATTTTTCCATACCTTTAATGTTTTATATGATTACCACAAACAAATTATCGTCTCTTCTGATAAACCCCCAAAAGAAATTGCTAAGCTTGAAGAAAGACTTGTTTCTCGATTTAATTGGGGGCTAGTGGTGGATATCCAGCTTCCTGATTTTGAAACTAGGGTGGCAATCTTACAAAAAAAACTTGAACAAGACCCAATAAAAATAGATTCTGATGTAATTCACTTTATCGCTAAAAACATTACTACCAATATTCGAGAATTAGAAGGAGCGTTGGTTAGGATTATTGCTTACTCTCTTATAGAAAACAAACCAATCACCTTAGAATTAGCCAAAGAAATTTTAAAAGACATGGTAAAAGAGATATATCACCGAATAACTCCGGCTACTATCTTATCAAAAGTTGGTGACTATTTTGGAATACCAAAAGAAGACTTAAAAAAGAAAAAAAGAACTAAAACCTTAGTTATACCTCGTCAAGTAGGAATGTATTTGATACGAGAACTTACGGATTTGTCTTTACCGGAGATTGGTAGTTTTTTTGGAGCTAAGCACCATACAACTATTCTTTACGCATGTAAAAAGGTTCGCCACGATTTATTAACAAATATTAAGCTTAGATTAATTATTGACACTCTTACA
The DNA here is from genome assembly GCA_030765735.1 of Candidatus Susulua stagnicola. Lineage (GTDB taxonomy): Bacteria > Omnitrophota > Gorgyraeia > Duberdicusellales > 4484-171 > Susulua > Susulua stagnicola. The sequence continues at coordinate 18,518 of JAVCBZ010000026.1, forward strand.
CAGGAAATTAAGAACTTATAAAGAAGTTTTTAAATAAAATAGTTGTTTTTGTCTTTGGTTTTGATACAATAATCACCTCTTAACAGAATTCACAGGGTATACTACTATTACTACTATGAAATTTATTATTAATAAAGATATATTAGTAGAGAACTTACAAAAAGTGTTGGGACCGACAACAACCAAACAAAACTTCCCTATGCTCAGTAGTGTTTTGTTAACTACTACAGAAAACAATTTAAAACTTACAACTACTGATTTAGATATAAGCATAATATCTCTACAGGAGCTTGAGAAAACAGAAAGTGGAGAAATAGCTATTCCAATGAAAAAGTTTTTTTCAATCATTCGGGAGCTTCCACCAGAAAAAATTACTGTCGAGACAATCAAGAATCACCTCTTAATAAGATGTGAAAAAGTTGAGTTTAAGGTGAGCACATTAAATCCTGAGGAATTCCCTCAAATTCAGGAGAAAGGGGGAGTATCTTTAATAAAGATTGATCCTCAAGAATTAGGAGCAATGATCAGATTAACTTCTTTTTGTGTTGGGCACGAAGACTCTAATTATGTATTAGGAGGGATTTTATTTGAAATAGAGGAAAATATAATCAAGTTAATCTCTACTGATGGCAAAAGGTTATCCTTTGTACAAAGAAAGCTACCCTCTAAACAACCAGAGATAACCTCAAAAATATCTTTTATTTTACCAATTAAAGCGGTAAATGAACTCCAGAAATTAATAAAAGATAAAATTGGAGAAGTGTATTTGTCTGTAGAAGATAATAGAGTTGGTTTTGACTTTAAAGATACTCATTTTATTGCCCGCCCAATAGAAGGGGAGTTCCCTGACTATGAGCAATATATTCCTAAAGAAGGGAGAGATAAACTTGTAGTTGAACGAAAAAAAATGCTCTTTGCTTTAAAGAGAGCTAGTTTGCTTTCTACAACAGACCATCTGGGAGTAAAGATGGAGTTAAAAAAAGATCATTTGAATATTTACAAAAATACCCCCCAGTTAGGTGAGGTAAGAGAGAGAGTGGATGTAAAATATAGTGGGTCACATTTGGAGATAGGTTTTAATCCAAGTTATCTAATAGATGTGCTTAAGAATTTAAGCGATGAAGAAGTTTGTATTGATTTTTTCGGTTCTGACAAACCAGCTGTTTTGAGAAAGGAAGATTATATATATCTTCTTCTTCCAATGAAATCTTAATTTATTATGGCCGTACATATAAAAGATTTAGTAGAGAAGTTTTTAGCTGAAAAAAAAGAAGAGTATCAAGAAAAAGAAAAAGTCCAGCAAATAATAGAAAAGGTTTTAGATTTTGGAGAGAGAGAAAAAGTTTGTGTCAAAGGAATTTGTAAAAACGAAGTAGTTCTTTATTCCCCGTCTTCTAGTTTTAGTTATGATTTTAAGTTAAAGAAAGAAAAGATACTTGCGGAAGTTATAAAAGGATTTCCAAGAGTTAAAAATATAAGGTTAGAAATAGGTTAGATATGGCAAAAGAACAAAAATACGATGCTACAACAATTCAGGTTTTAGGGGGGATTGAAGCTGTAAGAAAACGTCCAGCAATGTATATTGGTGACACTGCAACCCGAGGCCTTCACCATTTGGTCTATGAAGTTGTTGATAATTCTATTGATGAAGCTTCAGGAGGATATTGCGACAAGATAAAAGTCACTGTGCACAGCGATAATAGTGTTTCAGTGGAAGATAATGGTAGAGGTATCCCAGTAGGAATCCATAAAAAATTAAAAAAGTCAGCCTTAGAAGTTGTTTTGACTACTCTTCATGCTGGGGGAAAATTTGACCACAGAGTCTATAAGGTTAGTGGTGGGTTACATGGAGTAGGAGTTAGTTGTGTTAATGCTTTGAGCGAATGGTTAGACGCAGAGGTAAAAAGAGAAGGGAAAGTCTATCACCAAAGTTTTGAATGTGGTCAGAGCAAGACAAAAGTAAAAGTAATCGGAAAAGCTAAGGCTACTGGAACTAAAATCACTTTCAAACCCGATGAAAGCATATTTTCAGTAACTGAGTTTTCTTTCGATGTTCTTTCTCAAAGATTAAGAGAACTGGCTTTTTTAAATAAAACTGTAGAGATAACTCTCTCAGATGAAAAAAAAGAAAAGGATGTTGTTTTTAAGTTTAAAGGAGGAATTGTTTCTTTTATAGAATACCTTAATCGCAATAAAGACCCTTTACATAAAAAAATAATTTATTTTGAAAAAGAAAAGGATGGAATTATTGTTGAAGGTTCTCTTCAATATAATGATGGGTATAAAGAAACAATTTATTCATTTGCTAATAATATAAATACTATTGAAGGAGGGACTCATTTGAGTGGGTTTAAAACTGCACTCACTCGGGCTCTTAATCAATATGCTAAGGGAAAAAATCTTTTAAAAGATTTAAATAATATTTCTGGAGATGATGCTAGGGAAGGAATTTGCGCGATTATAAGTGTTAAAATACCTAATCCGCAGTTTGAAGGTCAAACTAAAACAAAGTTGGGGAATTCTGAAGTTGACGGGTTAGTGAATTCAGTTGCTTTCGAAGCCTTAAGTGGATTCTTTGAAGAGACACCAGGAGTAGTTAATAAAATAGTTCAAAAAGCAGTTTTAGCAGCAAGAGCAAGAGATGCTGCAAGAAAAGCCCGTGATTTAACTAGAAGAAAAGGGGCTCTAGATTCTGCTAGTTTACCAGGAAAGCTTGCTGATTGTTCAGAAAAAAATGCTGAGTTTTCTGAAGTTTATATAGTTGAAGGAGAATCTGCTGGAGGTTCAGCTAAACAGGCGAGAGATAGAACTTTTCAGGCTATTTTACCAATAAAGGGGAAAATACTTAATGTTGAAAAAGCTCGTTTAGATAGAATTTTAGGTAGCGAAGAAATAAGAACTATTATTTCAGCCTTGGGGACTGGAATAGGTGATGAATTTAATCCAGAAAAATTAAGGTATCATAAAGTTATTATAATGGCTGATGCTGATGTGGACGGTTCACACATACGAACTTTAATATTGACTTTGTTTTATCGGCACATGCTAGGGTTGATAAAAGGAGGGAATATCTTTATAGCTCAGCCACCTTTGTATAGAATAAAAAAGAAAAACTGGGAAGAATATATTCACACAGAAAAAGAAATGAACGATATTATGCTTTCTTTAGGGACTAAAGCTGCAAAATTAAAAAAAGTTGGAAAAGGAGAAAAGACTTTATCTCAGAAAGATTTAGAGAAGCTTATAAAACATATTATAATTATCGAGCAACTAGAATTATCTCTAGAGAAAAAGGGTATTCCGTTTAAAGGGTATATAAAAGCAATTGATACTAAGAAAAAGAAATATCCGGCTCATAAAATAGCAGTTAACCAAAACCCGATATTTCTTTTTGAGCAAGACAAACTAGCTTCATATGGTTCTATTGAAGAACTTAATCACATAGAAATATATGAATCCCATGAAATTAAAAAAATTAATGAAGAATTCCTAAAATTAAAAACTTCTTTACAAGATTATTATGGTCAAAATAAAGACTTGTTTATTGTGGCAAGTGAAGATAATGGCGAAGAAATTAAGTGTAAATCTTTAAAAGCTGTTCTTCAACAGGTAAGGAAATTAGCTACCAAAGGGATGAGTATCCAGCGTTATAAAGGGTTAGGAGAAATGAATCCTGAACAATTATGGGAAAGCACAATGGATCCAGCTAAAAGAACACTAGTCCGAGTAATTTTAGAGGATACAGTAGAGGCTGATAGGATATTTACTATTTTAATGGGGAATCAAGCTGAACCGAGAAGAGAATTCATTCAAGCTTATGCTCATGAAGCAAGTAATTTGGATGTGTAAAAAATGAGTGAAGAAAATACAGGAAAGATAGTAGACAGATATTTAGAAGAGGAGATGAAGGAGTCTTATCTTTCTTATGCTATGAGTGTAATCGTGGGGAGAGCTTTGCCTGATGTTAGAGATGGGTTAAAACCAGTACAAAGAAGAATACTTTATGCAATGCATGATCTGCACTTACGATTCAGTCAGCCTCATAAAAAATGCGCAAGAATAGTTGGTGAATGTTTAGGTAAGTATCATCCTCATGGTGATAGCGCGGTTTATGAAGCTTTGGTTAGAATGGCTCAGGATTTTTCTTTGCGCTATCCATTAATAAATGGACAAGGTAATTTTGGATCAATTGATGGTGATCCTCCAGCAGCTATGCGTTATTCTGAAGCCAGAATGGCAAAAATAAGCGAGTGTATATTACAGGATATTGAAAAAAAGACTGTTAACTTTTTTCCTAATTTTGATAATTCTTTAACTGAACCAGAAGTCCTACCTTCTATATTACCAAACATGATGCTTAATGGAGCAAGTGGTATTGCAGTTGGTATGGCTACAAATATTCCACCACATAATCTTGAGGAAGTTTGCAATGCTTTAGAGTATTTGATAGATCACCCTGAAGCTGAAGTCAAGGATCTCTACAAATTTGTTCACGGTCCTGATTTTCCTACTGGAGGAACTATTTGCGGAAAAAGCGATATTCTCAACATGTATAAAAATGGGAGAGGTAAACTTACAGTAAGAGCTAAGGCTAGGATTGAACATGATAAAAATAAAGAAAAAATAATTATTAGTGAGATCCCTTATCAATTAAACAAAACAACTCTTTTGGAACAGATAGTTAAATTAGTTAACGATAAGAGAATAGAAGGAATTTCTGATTTGAGAGACGAATCGGACAAAGAAGGAATAAGGGTTGTTATTGAGATGAAGAGAGATGCCCAAGCTGATGTAGTTTTAAATCGGCTTTATAAACATACTAGTATGGAGACTACTTTTGGAGCTATTTTTCTTTGTCTAGTTAACAGGAAACCGCAAACTCTGAATTTAAAAGAGATGCTATCCCATCATGTCCATTTTCGTAAAGAAGTTATTGTGAAAAGAGCTCGGTTTGAATTAAATAAGGCTGAGCGTAGAGCTCATATACTAGAAGGTTTAGAAATAGCTCTTAAGTTTTTGGATCAGGTAGTAGAGACAATAAAAAAATCTAAAAATCCTCCTGAAGCTAAAGAAGCACTAATAAAGAAATTTAAATTAAGTGAGATTCAAGCTCAAGCTATTCTTGAAATGCAATTGCAAAGGCTTTGTGCTTTAGAAAGGAAAAAAATAGAAGAAGAATATTCAGGACTTCTTAAACAAATAGAATATTTAAAAGGAATATTAGCTTCTGAAAAAAAACAAGAGGCTTTAATAAAAGAAGAACTTAAAGAGATAAAAGAAAAATTTTCTGATAAAAGACGTACCAATATTGTGACTCAAAAAGAAGAAATCGAAGTCGAAGATTTAATAATAGAGGAAGACATGGTTATCAGCATCACTGGTTCGGGTTATATTAAAAGTCTGCCGATCACTACTTACCGTCAACAGAAAAGAGGGGGTAGAGGAGTAACTGCTATGGGCACTTCTGATGCTGATTTTGTTGAACAGCTATTCGTAGCTTCAAGCAAGGATATCCTTTTGTTTTTTACTAATCAAGGCAAGGTTTACCCTTTAAAGACTTATGAGGTACCTACTGGTTCAAGGACTTCTAAAGGTAGGGCGATAGTTAATGTCTTGAGCCTATCAAATAAAGAAAAAATAACCACAGTTCTTTCAGTTGATAAATTTGATCAAAATAAATTCATTTTTATGGCTACTCAACAGGGTATGGTTAAAAGAACCTCTTTAAGTTTATTTTCTAATCTTCGTAAAAATGGGATATGTGCGATTAGCTTGGCTAAGGGGGATAATCTTATAGGGGCAGTTATTAGTGGAGACGAAGAAGTTATCTTAGCTACCCGGAAAGGACTTTCAATAAAATTTAAGAATGGTGATATAAGGCCAACTGGAAGGCAATCACAAGGAGTTAGAGGGATAAGATTGGGGAAGGATGATATAGCCTTAGAAATGGTTTTAGTAAAAGAATCTTTAAAAAAAGAAAATGCTTACCTTCTAACTGCTACTGAAAATGGATTTGCTAAAAGAACCCTTATTCCAGAGTATCGACTTCAGTCTCGAGGCGGCAAGGGTGTAATAAATATAAAGTTATCACCAAAGATTGGTGAAGTTAAAGCTTTAATTTTAGTAAGGCCTGATGATGAAGTTATGTGTATTACTCAAAAAGGTATCTTAATCAGAGCAAAGGTTCAAAGTATTCGAGTGTCAGGTCGTTCTACTCAAGGAGTAAAAATAATCAATCTTGAAAAAGGGGATAAGCTTTCCACTATAGCCCGTATTGTTCCTGAAGAATAAGAAACAATTCATGATTTGCTGGCTGCAGATATAAATTAGTTATTTAGAAAGTTTATTGACCCCATTAGAGAACTTTCTCTAATGGGGTTGACAAATTAACTTTATAACTTAAAATAGAAACACTTTCGACCCCATCGTCTAGCCTGGTTCAGGACATCGCCCTTTCACGGCGACGGCGCCGGTTCAAATCCGGCTGGGGTCGTTTTTTATTTTTATAAGCAAATAAAAGATGCAAGAGACGAAAAAGAAAAAACCTTTAGGTTTGTTAATTTTAGGAGGACTTAATTTTATAATATTAGGGGTTTTTTCCTTAGGTTTTTTTTCTATTGTTTATATGAACCCTTCTTCAGAAATTAGCAAAACTCTGCTAACTGAGTTTAGCAAACATGTGCCAGATCAAACTTTAAGTATAGAACAATTTAAGACAATAATTTTATCTCAAATAATTTTAGCTATTGTATTTTTAATTTCAGGCCGGGGGGTTCTTAGTCAAAAAGAATGGGGCCGTCGCTTAACTCTTTATTTTTCTTTCTTTATGGTTATCTTAGCTGCAGTGTCAGTTATATTTCAACCAGCATCAATTAACAGTGCTTTTCTGCATATAGTATATCCAGGGATACTTATTATTTATTTTACTAATAAGAAGATTGAAAAAATATTTGTTTTTTCTCAAGAAAAAGACGAAATAGGAGAGAAAGAATAATGTGTGGGATTTTTGGTTATGTAGGGGAAGGAGCTTCTTTTTCTTCGTTGATCGAGGGACTAGAAAAGTTAGAATACAGAGGTTATGATTCTTGTGGTGTAGCTGCAATAGATAATCAAAAACTTTTTCTACAGAAAAGATCTGGCAAAATTCAAAAGTTAAAAGAAAAGTTAGAAGATAAGCTCGACAAGAAAACCTCTCTTTGTATTTTACATACTCGCTGGGCAACTCATGGTAGACCAAATAAAATTAATGCTCACCCTCATTTAGATCGTAAAAAGAAAATTGCTCTTGTCCATAATGGGATTATTGAAAATTTTCTTCCTTTGAAAAATCAATTAATTAAAGAAGGTTATACATTTGTCACTGAAACTGATACTGAGGTTATAGTTTGTTTAATTGAAAAATTTTATAAAAAATCTCTTGAAGCAGGCGTTATTAAGGCAATAAGCAAATTAAAAGGATCATTTGCTTTAGGAGTGATATCTATTGACCAACCCGATAGGGTTATTGCTGTTAGGAAAGACAGCCCTTTAATTATTGGCTTAGGTAAAGAAGGAAATTTTTTAGCCTCAGATGTGCCAGCTTTACTTTCTTTTACTAAGAAAGCAATTTATTTAAAAGATCAAGAACTAGCAATTTTAGAGAAAAAAACAGTTAGAGTCTTTAATTTTCAGAAAAAAAAGATAAAGTTAAAAATAGAAGACATTAAAATTAAAAATGAAGAAGCAGAAAAAAAAGGGTATGAGCATTTTATGCTTAAAGAGATTTTTGAGCAGCCGACAGTTTTGCGCAAAATTTTGTCATCATATTGTAAAGGAAAAAAAATACATTTCCCGAACTTTGAAGATTTTGATAAATATCTAAGGAAAACCAAGAAGATTTTTATAACTGCTTGCGGTACGGCTTATCATGCTGGTTATGTAGCTAAATATTTTCTTGAAAAATATTGTAATATTGATGTTGAAATAGACACTTCTTCAGAATTTCGCTATCGGAAGATTAAACTAAGAAAAGGAGATTTGCTTTTAGCTATTTCACAATCTGGAGAGACAGCAGATACCTTGGCTGCAGTAAGAGAGGCTAAGAAATGTGGAGTAAAAGTTTTAAGTATTTGCAATGTTTTAGGTTCAAGCTTAGTTAAAGAGAGCGATACAATTATCTTTACTTTAGCTGGTCCTGAAATTGGTGTTGCTTCAACTAAAGCCTATATAGCTCAGGTTTTTTGTCTTTATCTATTCTCTCTTTATTTAGCTAAGCTCAAAAATGTAACAAAGGATAGAAAAATACAAGAGATTTTAAGTGGTCTAAAAAAAACACCGCATTATTTGCAAGAAATTTTAAATGACAGTTCAAAGATTAAAAGGATTGCTAATAAATTTTCTAAATTTGGCTCATTTCTATTTTTAGGTCGAGGGATAAATTACCCCTCAGCTTTAGAAGGAGCTTTGAAATTGAAAGAGATTTCTTATATTCCTGCTGAAGGTTATCCAGCTGGAGAGATGAAACATGGGCCGATTGCTTTAATTGATGAGTATCGAGCTGTTGTCTGTATTGCTCCTAGAGATAACCTTTATGAGAAGATGGTAGGCAACATGCAGGAGGTCAAAGCAAGGAAGGGAAAAATTTTAACAATTTTAAATAGCGAAGACAAAGAGGCTAGTACTCTAAGCCGACAAATAATATATATACCTAAAATAAAAAATCAAAGTCTAAGCCCTTTTTTAGTGGCAGTAAGTTTGCAATTGTTTGCTTACTATGTGGCCAAGAATAGAGGGTGTGAAATTGACCAACCAAGGAATCTTGCAAAATCAGTTACTGTGGAATAGTAATCGTAAAACAAAATGTTATACATAGTTGCGACTCCAATTGGAAATTTAGAAGACATAACTTTAAGAGCTATTCGTGTTTTAGCAGAAGTGGATCTTGTTTTAGCTGAAGATACTCGTAAAACTGGAATGCTTTTAAAGAGGCTAAATATAAACCCCGTTAAAAGTGCCGAGCTTAAAGAAAAAAAAGGTAATACTTCTAACGGGGTGAAAAAAGAATTATTTAGTTTTTATGAGCACAACGAGACAAGAAAAATGCCTTTGGTCCTTGAAGAGCTGAGGAAAGGAAGAGACGTTGCGATGGTTTCAAGCGCAGGCACACCAACCATATCAGATCCAGGGTATAAGTTAATAAAAGCTTGTAGGGAAGAAGGCATCCCAGTTACTTCTTTGCCTGGCCCAAGTAGTATTATTAATTGTTTAGCTTTGTCTTCAATATCTCACGATAAGTTTGTTTTTTTAGGATACATGCCACGAAAAAAAAGTGCTCAGAAAAAGTTGTTAGAAGAAACAAAAGAATGGGGCATTAATTTAGTGTTTTTTGAATCTCCCTATAGAATAATAAAATCATTAAAGTTGATAAAAGAGATTTTAGGAGAAACTAGGGTGGTTATTGGCAGAGAAATGACTAAAAAGTTTGAAGAGGTCCTAGAAGTTGGGGTAAGTGAAGCTATAGAGCACTTTAGCAGAAAAGCGCCTAAGGGTGAGTTTGTCTTGGTTATAGACAATAGAAAAGCTAAAGAAGCAAGAAAAGCTAAAGAAGCAAGAAAAGCATTAAAAGATTAAGCCAATATAGAGATTTTTGGCCTATGAGATTTTTCTTGACAAAGCACTGAGGATAAGGTATATATTATGTAGCCTTTAATTTGGTCCGGTGAGGCCAGCAAGGACATATTATGAGAAAGTTTAAAGAATCTCAAAAAGTGGGCCGTTTTAGTATAAAGCTGAAACGGTTTTTTTATTTTTATGAGTAATAAAAAGGAAATAAAGAAAATACTTTCAAAAGACGATATCAAAAGAACTCTTTATCGTCTAGCTCACCAAATAGTAGAAAAAAGTTCTTCTTCTGAGGAGATAGCTCTTGTTGGTATCCAGACTCGAGGAGTATATCTAGCCCGTAGAATTCAATCAATAATAAAAGAAATAGAGGGTAAAGACGTTCCTTTGGGGGTGTTAGATATTACTCTTTATCGAGACGATTTAACTGTTCTTGGGCCTAAGCCAATAGTTAAAGAGACTAAACTTGCTTTTGATTTAAGCGATAAGGTAGTAATCCTTGTCGATGATGTCCTCTATACTGGTAGAACTGTAAGAGCAGCTTTGAATGAGATTATGGATTTTGGTAGACCAAAAAGAGTAGAATTTTTGGTTTTAGTGGACAGAGGGTTCAGGGAATTACCGATAAGGGCTGATTATGTAGGTAAAAATATTCCTACTTCACGCCAAGAAGTTGTTGAAGTTAATTTAGAAGAAAGTGATTGCAACGATGAGGTAGTAGTAATTAAGAACATGGACTAATATGGAAGAGTGGCAGAAAAAACATATTTTAGGAATAAAAGACTTTAGCCGTCAAGAGATTGAAACTGTGCTTTCTTTGGCAGATTCTTTTAAAGAAATTTCTGAAAGAGAGGTTAAAAAAGTTCCGGCCTTGCGCGGTAAGACAATCGTTAATTTGTTTTTTGAGTACTCTACTAGAACTAGGACATCCTTTGAACTAGCCGCAAAACGTTTAAGCGCTGATGTGGTAAATTTTTCATTTTCTACTAGTAGTTTAACTAAAGGTGAGACCATAGTTGATACTATAAAAAATTTAGAAGCCTACCATCCTGACATAATGATAATGAGAATAGGTGTGGGGGCTTGTTTAAAGTCTTTTTCCCAATATACACAAGCCTCTCTTATAAATGCTGGAGATGGGAACAATGAACATCCTACTCAAGCCCTGTTAGACATGTTTACTGTAAAAGAAATTAAGGGAACTTTAGAAAATCTAAATGTTTTAATAGTTGGAGATATAGCCCATTCTCGAGTGGCTCGTTCAAATATTTTTGGATTTCAAAAATTTTCTTCTAATATTACTGTTTGCGGTCCAACCTCACTTATTCCTTACGAATTTGAAAAAATTGGTGTTAAAGTATCTAATGATTTTGATAAAGAAATTGAGTCAGCTGACATCATTATGATGCTTAGGATTCAGAAAGAGAGACAAGGAGCCACCTTTTTTCCTACTTTAAGAGAATATGTTGATAGGTTTAGTTTGACACCTCAGAGATTAAAAAAAGCTAAGAAAGATTCTTTAGTTATGCATCCTGGGCCAGTAAATTGGGATGTTGAGATAAGTTCTTCATTAAAGGAAAAAGTGCATCCTTTAATATTAAAACAGGCTGAAAATGGTTTAGCCATAAGGATGGCGGCCTTATATTTAGTAGGAACAAAAAAAAGAGAAATATGAAGTTGTTAATAAAAAATTCAATTCTAGTTAATGCTAACGAGACAATTAAAGCTAATTTACTTATTGAGAACGGGAAGATAATTAGTATTGGCAAAGATATCAAAGAGGCTGACAAGGAAATAGATGCCAAAGGTAAGCATATTTTCCCTGGTTTTATTGATTTGCATACTCATTTACGTACTCCAGGTAGAGAAGGGGAAGAAGATATCTTAAGTGGTTCGACTGCTGCTGCTAAGGGAGGGTTTACTACAATTCTTTGTACGCCTAATACTGAGCCAGCAATAGATAATGAGGGCTTGGCTAAGTGGATAAGAGAAGAAAGTCAAAGCGTTGGCTTAATAGATATTTACCCAATAGGGGCAATAACTATGAACAGAGAAGGAAAGAAACTAACTGAATTTGGAGCCTTGAAAAAAGCTGGTTGCCTTGCTTTAAGTGATGATGGGGTTTCGGTAGAGGATACTTTAGTCTTAAGACGGGCTTATGAATATGCTAAGATGTTTGATCTTTTGGTTATTTCACATTGTGAAGATAGTCAGTTATCTCATGGAGGTAGTATGAGGGAGAGTTTTATTTCATCTAAATATGGGATAGCTGGTATTCCTGATATTGCTGAAAGTTTGATTGTTGCTCGCAATATTGAACTAGCTAAATATCTAGGTGCTAGGATTCATCTTGCTCACATAAGTAGTGCTAAAAGCATAGAGATAATAAAAAGAGCTAAAAAAGAAGGAGTAAAAGTCACTGCTGAGACTTGTCCACATTATTTTACTCTAACTATTGATGATCTAGAGAGAGAAGGTTTTCCGGGAAATTATAAAGTTAACCCGCCATTAGGAGATAAAAAAGATCTTATAGCCATAAAAAAAGCTTTAGCAGATGGCACTATTGATTGCATTGCTACTGATCATGCTCCACATTCCTTAGCTGAAAAAGAACTACCATTTGAGCTTGCACCATTTGGTTTTATTGGGTTAGAGATGGCTTTTTCCTTAACCAATAGTTATTTAGTAAAGGATAAAACTCTTAGCTTAGAAGATGTGGCTAATAAACTTTCAACTCAACCAGCAGCTATTGCTAGGTTAGATAAGCGTGGGAAAATCGCACAAGGCTATATAGCTGATTTAGTTATCACTGATTTAACCAGGAAGTGGAAAGTAGAAGGGAAAAACTTAGCCTCCAAATCTATGAATACACCATTTTTAGGCCACGAGTTAGAAGGAACGATAGAACAAACCATTAAAAAGGGTAAAGTTATTTATTCCCGCCTTAAAGACTAATTTCAATATATCTTTTGACACTTTTAGCTATTGGAGCGATAATTTAGAAAAATTAACAACCAAATGTTTTAGGGAGTAAATATTGTGTTGATAAGAAAAGTAAGAGATAAGGAGATTGAAGTAATTTCTGGTTACGGCAGAGAGTATGGTATAATTAATATCTTTGGTGGATAGATAAAAGAATAATAAAAATTAATCTAAATAAAAGTCCCCGTAGCTTCCACCTACGCTAAAGCTACGGTGGACTAATTCGACTATATAATTTTTCTGCATTTTTGGCTTGAAAAATTATAGTCTCATTGAGCAACGGATACATTGCCCCTTTAGCTTAACGGATAAAGCACAAGCCTCCGGAGCTTGGGATGGAAGTTCGATTCTTCCAAGGGGCATTAAAAATAAGTTATATCATTCTAGCTCTGAAGCAAAAGATGCTAATCAATATGTAGATGTTAAAATTCCTACTGGGTTAGGTTATGCTAGAAATATTTTGGTAGTAAGGGCTTCAGATGCAATAGTCGCTATTAATGGAGAGAATGGAACTTTGTCAGAAATTGCTTTTGGTCTTGATGAAGAAAAAATAATTGTTGGTATAGAAACTTGGCAAATAAAGGGAGTAAAAAAAGTAAATAGTGCTCAGGAAGCAGTGAACTATATAAAGAAAAAGGTGAAAAATGCTAAATAAAAAAGAAATCAATCATTTAATTAAAGAAAAAAACTTAATTGAGAATTATATTAACTTAGATAAACAATTGGCTCCTAATGGCTTTGATTTAACTGTTGGTAAAATTTTTGAATTTGAATCTGCTGGAGACATAGATTTTTCTAACTCTGAGAGAGTAGTTCCCCAGGGAAAAGAATTGATTCCAGAAAAAATAAAGCAAGAGGATACATGTGGATGGTGGGTGTTACCACAAGGTGCCTACAAAATAAGGACCAATGAGGCTGTAAATTTACCTAATAATTTAGCGGCTTTAGGGTTTACACGTACTTCACTTCTTAGAATGGGAGCGCTCACCCAAAATGGGGTTTGGGATGCTGGCTTTAAGGGTAAGGGTGAATTTATTTTAGTAGTTTCAAACTCAAAAGGAATAAATATTAAACAAAATGCTAGAGTTGTCCAACTAATATTTATTGGACTTGAAGAGACAGAAGAGTATCAAGGAATTTTTAAAAATTTAAAGTAAAAATCGATAAATATGGATCAAGGGCATTTTGATTATAAGAGTGTGTCTGAAGAGAGCGAAAGTTTAGATTTTGAAAAGTTAGTTCCTTGCCCACATTGTAATAAACCTATTCCTAACGATGCAACAATGTGTCTTTATTGTGGGGAAGAGGTTTCTTTTTCTAAAAAAAGTCCCTGGTTTTTAAGCGTAGCCATTATATTAATAATAGTTTTACTATTGTTTTTTCTAAAATCTATTAAAGGGGGATAAATGCCTGAATTGCCAGAAGTTGAGACAATAAAAAGAGAACTTGTTGTAAAAATTACCAATAAAAAAATTGTTAATTTTAAAACAACTAAATCAACACTTATCAAAGAGCCTTCAGCCAATGAATTTAAAAAAGGTATAATTGGCCAAGAAGTTAAACAAGTAATCCGTAAAGCAAAATTACTTATAATTAAATTAGAAGAAGATAAATTTTTAGTAATTCACTTAAGAATAGCTGGCTGGCTTCTTTATGGAGAGGAAGACCCTGGAGCTCGAGCAGTGTTTTACCTCTCAGATGGAAAGGTCTTAAATTATATGGATTCCAGAGTGTTGGGAGAATTAAGACTATGCAAAGATTATAAGGATTTAAACTTTATAAAAAAATTAGGCCCTGAAGCTTTAGACATAAGCTTAAGTAAATTTAGAGAAACGCTGGTTTCTAAAAAAACTAAAATAAAAGTTCTTCTTTTGGATCAAACCTTAATCTCTGGATTAGGGAATATCTATGTTCAAGAAGCTTTATTTTTAGCTAAAATAGATCCGCGAAGAACAGCTAATTCCTTAAGTGAAAAAGAGATAAAATTACTTCATGAGAAAATAGTTTCAATATTAAAAGAAGCTATAAAATATAAAGGATCTTCAGTTAACAGCTATAGGGATTTAGGTGGCGACAGGGGTGGCATGGAGAAGCGATTGAAAGTATATGGGAAAAAAGACGAAAGCTGCTACTTTTGCAAAAAACCTTTGACGAAAATATTTTTAGGAGGAAGAGGGACTTGTTTTTGTTCCCATTGTCAGAAATGAGTGACTCTCTTAATCATCTTTATAATTTAAAACCACCTTATGTGTTTCTTGATACTATGGACAAGGCCCAAGAAGAGAAAAGTTCCTTTTTATTTTCTAACTTTAAAGATGTTGTTATTTTCAAGGCAGGGGACGATTTAGAGTTATTTTTTAAAAAATTAGAAAATTATTCCAAAAAAGGCTATTGGCTTGCTGGTTATTTTTCTTATGAATTTGGATATTTTTTAGAACCAGCTTATCGACTTTTAAGAGTAGGATTAAAAGGACCATTAGCTTGGGTAGGGGTGTGTAGGAAACCGATAATAACAAATAAAAATAAAAGCACTAATCAACAAAGCTCTAATTTTTCCTTAGGTGAGCCTGCATACAAAATAGAAAATATAAAACCAAACATTAGTCAGACAGAATATAATCAGAAAATAAAAAAAATAAAACAATATCTTAAACAAGGGATCACTTATCAAGTTAATTTTACTTTTAAAGAAAAGTTTTTTTTTAAAGGGAATGCGGTAAGTTTATATTCGGATTTAAGAAAGGCCCAGCCAACCTCTTATTCAGCATTAATTAATACTAAGCAAGAGCAGATACTTTCATTATCGCCAGAGTTATTTTTTAAAACAGACAAGAATGAAATTATTGCTCGGCCAATGAAAGGGACAACCAAGAGAGGAGAAACAAAAGAGAAAGATTGCAAAAGCAGGAGTGAATTAAAAAATAGCAAAAAAATAAAAGCTGAGAATTTAATGATAGTAGATTTATTACGAAATGATTTAGGAAGAATTTCTGAATTAGTGCGGACGCCTAAGCTTTTTGATATTGAGAAACATCCTACTTTGTATCAAATGACTTCAACCATAGAAGGAAAACTAAAGAGGAATATAAGATTAAAAGAGATGTTTTCTTCCTTGTTTCCCTGTGGGTCAGTAACTGGAGCACCTAAGATAAAAACAATTGAGATTATAAAAGAATTAGAGAAAGAACCTAGAGGGATATATACTGGGGCAATTGGCTATATTTCACCGAAGAAGAAAAGTTGTTTTAATGTTGCCATAAGAACTGTTTGGATTAAAAGGAATAAAGGAGAATTAGGTATTGGTGGAGGGATAGTTTATGATTCTAAGGCTAAGGATGAATATGAGGAAGCTTTGCTTAAGGGAAAATTTTTTCGAGATGGGTTAGAAAAAACAGGGCTTATTGAAAGCATTCTTTGGGATAAGAGCAAAGGGTATTTTCTCTTGGGTTTACATCTAAAGAGATTAAGAAAATCAGCTCAATATTTTTCTTATCCTTATCGAGAGAAAGAGATTAAAGATAAGTTAAGACAAATAATAAAAAATAAAAAAAGAGATGTAAAGGTAAGACTGGTCTTATTTTTTGATGGGAGGATTAATGTTAAAGCAGAGACTTTAAAAAAAATCAAAAGTCCGGTCAAGATAAGAATTAGTGAAAAGAGAATAGACTCTAAGAATAGATTTCTTTATCATAAAACCACTAATAGAACATTTTACGACCAAGAAAGAAGCAAGGGTTTAGCTAAGGGTTACTTTGAAACTATTTTTTTAAATCAGGAAGGACAACTTACCGAAGGAGCCATTAGCAATATATTTATCTTAAAGAACAAAAAGCTATATACGCCATTGGTTAAGAGTGGTCTTTTACCAGGGGTATTAAGAGAAAGCCTTATAAGCAAAGAAAAAGCCAAAGAAAAAGTACTCTATTTAAAGGATTTGGAAACTGCTGAAGAAATCTACATAGGAAATTCTGTGAGAAAGCTTTTATTCGTAAGAAAGCCTTGGTTTTCTTCCATTGTTAAACCAAGATAATCTGCTATAATGCTGAAAGTATGAGCAAGTTTGATGCCCCTAAAGAACTTACCGTAAGAGTTAAAAAAATTAGTAAAGTTAAGAATGATATTTTTCTTTTAAGCTTTGATTCTGTTTATATCTCAAAAAAAGCTTATCCTGGACAATTTATTCATATTAAGATAATTAAAACTATTTTAAGAAGGCCGTTTAGCATACATTGTGTTAAGGGAAAAACTGTATTTGTTCTTTTTAGAATTAGAGGACGAGGGACTAAGATTTTGGCTGAGTATAAAACTGGAGATAAATTAAATATGATTGGTCCTTTAGGAAAGGGATTTAGCTTGAATATTAAAAGTAGTAGGAATATTCTTCTTGGCGGGGGGTTAGGCGTTGCGCCATTAGTTTTTCTTGCTGATAGATTAAAGGAACTTAAGCCGATTATTATTTTAGGAGCAAAAAATAAAGATGAAGTTATATGCGTG
Source organism: Candidatus Susulua stagnicola (assembly GCA_030765735.1). Taxonomy (GTDB): domain Bacteria; phylum Omnitrophota; class Gorgyraeia; order Duberdicusellales; family 4484-171; genus Susulua; species Susulua stagnicola. Next base: position 35,594 of record JAVCBZ010000026.1, read on the forward strand.
GATAAGTTTAAAAGGAGAGGGAGCAAAGTTTATCTTGCAACTGAAGATGGGTCAATTGGTAAGAAGGGTACTGCAGTAGATATCTTAAAAAGTTTTTTTAATAAATTTAACAAGAGTGATAAAATAAATTTGTATGCTTGTGGACCTGAAGGCATGTTTAAAGGAATAAGAAAAGCTATTGGTAATAATAAAAATGTAAATTGCCAAGTTTCTTTTGAGCAGTTTATGGGCTGTGGAATAGGAGTCTGTTGTGGATGTACTATTGAGACTAAGAATGGTTACAAAAAAGTATGTAAAGATGGTCCGGTGTTTGATATCAACGATATTTGGTAGAAGAGAGGTATAGGTATGTGGTATACGTATATAGCTTTAGGATTAGGGGCAGGAATTGCTAGCGGGTTCTTGGGTATTGGCGGAGGGTCAATACTAATTCCAGTAATGGTATATATGTTTGGGCTTACTCAACATCAAGCTCAAGGCACAACTTTAGCTTTAATGATTCCACCGATAGGCTTGTTAGCTGCTTGGAAGTATTACTCTGAAGGCAACGTTAAATTAAACATGGCGACCTTTATCTGTATTGGATTTTTATTTGGAGCATTAATCGGGGCAATTTTTGTTCACAAAGTACCAGCTCCTATATTAAAGAAGGTCTTTGGGATATTTCTATTTTTAATATCTTTAAAAATGATTTTAGGAAAATGAAATAACAGGGTCCGGTCTCTACATATTTTGTTATATTCTAAAAATAGATTCCCAAATGTATAAGCAGAGAGTTTTCAATTTCTTTTAGTTTTTTAAGCGAAGCTTTCCCCAAAGGTTTTATCAGCCGTTTCTTATCTATAGTTCTTATCTGGTTGCATTTTACTTTAGAATTTTTAGGGAGTCCTGATTCTTGAGAGGGTAGAAGTGTTTCGAAAGGGTAAATCTTTTCTGTATTAGAAGTGATAGGAAGAACAGTTACGGTTTGCGCAACTTGATTGTTTATGTCATTGGAAATTATTAAAGCGGGACGAGTTTTATTAATTTCGGAGCCAATCGTTGGATCTAAACATACAAGATAAATTTCGCCCCTTTCCGGATGTTTTTTTAATCCCATTCTTCTAGGCCTGCCTTTCCCCAGTTAGCTTGTAACTTCGTATCTTCTTTGGATGTTGCTTTGTATCCTTCTAATAGGAGATTCTCTATTTTTTCCTTCCTTTCTAGTTCAAACTTTTCTTCCAATGCTAAGGCAATGAAGCGACTTTTATTGCGTTTGCTTGTTAGTTTTTTTGCTATTTCATTTGGTAGTGTAATGTTCAAACGGGTCATGTGTATCACCTCCTGTATAAAGTATACAATATATTATGCGCATTGTCAATACACAAGCATTAAATATTCTGAAAACAGTTTCAGTGATATTTTTGGAATTTAAATTCTTAGTCTAACATTCAAACTCAGCTGCCCTTCGAAGTTCCGAAGGAGCGAAGTAGGGTCAGGTGCATTGGTTTGATATGTTTTATTTATTTTATCCAATTATATTTTATCAAACCTTTGTTGCAGGGGCCAGGCCTGCCTGGCCCTTTACAGAATAATTTTTAATATTATTTTCATCGGCATCCCAATTCGCGGGATTATCTATAATGTATTTACGGATATTATATAGAGAATGATTACCGGTACGGATAATTTCGTCG
>JAVCBZ010000070.1 GCA_030765735.1 Candidatus Susulua stagnicola
GTAATCGGTGAGTCAATGGGGGTGTAGCAAGACGATCGAAGGATTTTTCCCTTCGATTTATTTTTTTGCTTGACAGTATCAGTTATGTATTGTATAATATTGATACAATGAAACATAAGCAGAAAATAACTAAACTAAGAAAACAAATCAATTCTCAGTTTGAGAAGTTAACTAAACTTCAGGCAGAAATGCTGTCTCCCAAAGAAATGATAGCAGCCTGTTTAATCAAACGATATCTTGGGACAAAAGAGCAGAAAAGAGTATCTCCCGCGTTTTATCTATCCGTATTTAAAAATGGCCGGACAATATTAAAGCATGTTTCTAAACGCGATGTAGAATTAGTAAAGGTTCGAGTTATGGCATGGAAAAAATATCGAGAGGACTTAAAAAGATGGCAAAAACTGACTCAAGCCATCCGGCAGGATTTAAAACAATTAGGTAAAATGCAAGATCAACCGGAGTAAAAATAAGATGGCTAAATCTCGATTTAAGATTTTCAAAAGAAACAGTTTTTTAGGAAATCTGGCATTTTGTTCGGCATGTATAGAAAAACAGCAAAGAATAGATCGATTAGAAGAAGAAAACACTTCGCTTAGGTCAAAGCTAAAATATAGAGAAACGAAAGATCAGCAAGAATTTTTCGGCGCGTCTACGCCATCGTCTAAAAAGAAGTTCAAAGAAAAATCTTCGCCGGAAAATCAAACAAAGCAAGGCGGCGCGAAACAAGGGCATAAAGGCAATGGCCGCCGCATATTCGAGGCCGAAGAAGCTGATGAGATTATTGATTATGCTGTTCAAATAACACATTGCCCGAAATGTAATGTTTTATTGGAAGAGAAAAGAACGGAAGAACGGCCAGTAATTGAGGGACAAATGCTTAAACCCAAAAAGATTTTATTTCGTTCTAAAATAAAGCGTTGCCCAAAATGCCGTAAACTTTTCCATAAAAAACTACCCGTACTTAAACGCAATAAATACGGAACCCGATTCATTAGTAACTCAGCGATAATGCACTATCTGCATGGTATTCCTCTTAAACGTGTTGAAGAACTGTGGGGAAATGATGTTGTAGCGGGAAATTTGATTAAGTTATTCCATAGGATAGGACAAATATTTAATCCCATGCTGAAACAATTAAAAGAAGATTATCGGCAAGCAGAGGTAAAACACGCGGATGAAACAGGCTGGCGAACAGATGGAGATAACGGATACGCCTGGTTATATACAAACAAAGATACAAGTATATTTGAATTTAGAGGAACCAGATCGGGTAAGGTAGTAAAAGAGATTTTAGGAGAAAAAAAATTGCCGGGGATTTTGGTAGTAGATCGTTACGCCGCGTATAATCAAGCGCGTTGTAAACTTCAATATTGCTATGCGCATTTATTGCGGGATGTCCAGAATTTGGAAAAAGAATTCCCTGAATCAACTGAAATTAAAGATTTTGTAACTTGCGCGGCTCCACTGCTCGCAAAGGCAATGAGCCTGAGAAACGAGAATATCTCAGAAAAAAGATATTATGAAAAAGCGCGGGATTTAAAGGAGAAAATCATGGCCACGATGAATGGCCCCGGTAAGCATCCCGGCATACAAAAAATACAAGATATTTTTCGAGAAAAAAGCAATCGTCTTTTCCATTGGGTAGAAAATCGCAATGTGCCAGCGGATAATAATTATGCGGAACGAGAGCTTAGACCGACAGTAATCGCGCGGAAGGTGAGCCATGGTTCCCAATCAAAGGCTGGAGCAAAAACACGATCTATTTTAATGAGTGTTTTGCATACTGCAAAGAAAAGAGTACGCACACAAGCAGTAGAAGACTGGCTTAATGAAGCATTACAAACTTACATCCATAATCCGGATATTGACCCATACTCATTGTTGCCGCCATTACCCCATTGACTCACCGATTACCTAGCCTCTCTTATTTCTCTTGTTATTGAATGAAGCCCTCGACGAGTTGACTGTTGCATATCTAGCATCCCCAAATCATTATCCCAAGCTCTTTGACCACCAACAAACAACTGATGAATGCCACTCATAACAATTGAAAAAATAGCCAAAGTTATCATTATTTCAACTAAGGTAAATCCTTTTTTACCACTATACCCATACTCACGCTTTGGCAATATCTCCTCCTATTGATAATCTGCTATCCACGTTGTTAGTTGCTCGCTCCTATCTCTTCCTTTACGGTCTTGCCAACTAATATCTACTATTATTTCCAAAAGACTACCAACAGTTGCAACAGATGTGTCTATTAGCTCACTATTTAAAACTGCTAAATTGTAAGGCTCAGTAGCAAGTTTAGTGACATCTAAATCCCAAACCCCACTATTAATCGCTCCTGGTACAAAATCAAAGCTTGTGTCTCGAACTTCTTCCATTATATACTGAGCATGAGTAATAGCTACGGTAGAGTTGCGATTGGCTTCATTCAAAAGCATACAATTTATAACAAGCATTAATATCCCACTAAACACAACCGTTAAAAATACCGTAGCAATAAGTACTTCAGCTAAAGTTAAAGTTTTTTTCATAAATTAATTGTTCTATCTCCCCAAATAAATGTTACCATTTTTATCCTTCTAAATCAACACTATGATAAATCCTTAAAAATATTTATTTTACTTTAACAATCTTTATAACTTCATTAACAAACTCTTTTTCGGCATTAAGAAGATTAAGATGGTGTTTTAAGAGAAGTTTTTGATGAGGAGAAAATTCACCTTTTCTCTTAAGATTGCTAATTAGCCACTTTCTAACCTTTTCTAAAAATTTTTTCTTTAATCGAAGATGAGCGAAAACCTTTTTTTTATCTAAGTGAGGTAGAAAATAAAGAGGAATATTTATATCAATAAAGGGACGTTTTTGAGAAAGCAAGGCATTCATTGCCAACTTAAGAAATTCTTTGCTCCCTAATGGGGTAAGAGAATAAACATGACGTTCTATTTTTCCGGGTTCTTTAGGAATGCTTTTTTTCTTTATTAACCCTCTTTCTTTCATAATCTTTAAGGGGTAATAAATTGATTTATTTTCTAGAGAAGCAAAAACTTCTAATTCTTTCTTAATGATTTTTTTAATCTCATAGCCGTGCTTAGACCCTTGCTTTAAAATTCCTAAAATTATTAACTTCTGTATACTCATAAATAAGCAAAGGTTAAAAGAAACTAAGACTTACCTACTTTTACCTTTTATCCGTTATAAACCCCTATTCTTCTATATCTTTGATATCTTTGATTCAATAATTCTTCTAGGGGAATGTGAGAAAGTTCTTCTAAGTTTTTACTTATTACATTTTTAAGATTCTGAGCTGAATATTCTACTCCTCTATGAGCGCCGCCTTCACTTTCATAAATGATTTCATTTACTATACCCATCTCAAGAAGATCAGGAGCAGTTAATTTCAAAACCTTTGCTGCATCTTCTCTCTTAGATGCATCTTTCCAAAGAATAGCTGCACACCCTTCAGGAGATATTACTGAATAATATGCATACTCCATAATAAAAACTTTATCCCCAACTCCTATGCCTAAAGCTCCTCCGCTCCCCCCTTCGCCAATAATAGTAACTAGAATTGGAGTTCTTATTGAAAACATGTCTCTGATATTCTCAGCAATAGCCTGAGCTTGCCCTCTCTCTTCAGCACCAACCCCAGGATAAGCGCCAGGAGTATCTATAAAACAAACAATCGGTATATTAAAGCGCTCAGCTAAACGCATTATCCTTATTGCTTTACGATATCCTTCAGGATGAGCACAACCAAAATTCCTTGCAATGTTTTCTTTAGTATCTTTTCCTTTCTGATGACCAATAATAGCAATTTTTTTTCCATCTAATGTTGCAAACCCAGTTAAAAGTGCTTTATCATCGCCAAAAAGCCGATCTCCAGCCAAAGGAATAAAATCTTCCATTATCATAGCAATATAATCAAGAGTAGTTGGTCGTTTAGGATGACGAGAAATTTGAATTTTTTGCCAAGGAGAAAGCTTAGAATAGATATCTTTTTTGAGGTTCTTTAATTTACTAATTAGATCACTAATTTCCGAAGAAAGATCTAC
>JAVCBZ010000034.1 GCA_030765735.1 Candidatus Susulua stagnicola
ATGTGTCTAAAGAAGATATTCCTAGTGATGTTTTAGAAAACGTAAAGAAAAAAGATGAGTATATAAAGCAGTATTGTCTTCTAGAACAGGCATTTATAAAGAACAGTAAACTTTTAGTAGGAGATTACTTAAGGGATACAGTATCTAAAACTGGGGAGAACGTTGTAATTAGAAGATTTGTGCGTTTTTCTCTAGGTGAAGCTGATGAAAGCTAAATATAGGAGAATTCTTCTTAAGTTAAGTGGAGAAGCTTTTTTAGGTAAGTATTCCCATGGTATTGATACTGATGTTTGTGTTCATTTAGCTAAACAGATTAAAGGGGTATTAAATTTAGGCGTAGAAATAGCCTTAGTAGTTGGAGCTGGGAACATATTTCGTGGAGTTCCTAAATCTAAGGAGTTTCAAATGGAAAGATCAGTTGCTGATTATATGGGAATGTTAGCAACAGTCTTAAATGGTCTTGCTCTTCAAAACGCTTTAGAGAATCAGGGTATTCCTACTAGGGTTATGACTGCTATTGGAATGGACAGAATAGCTGAGCCTTATATTCAACGTAGAGCTATAAGACATTTAGAGAAAAAAAGAGTGGTTATATTTGTAGCTGGAACAGGTAATCCTTACTTTACTACTGATACTGCTTCGGCTTTGCGTAGTATAGAGATTGGTGTAGATGCTTTGTTAAAAGGAACAAAAGTAGACGGAGTGTATTCTGCAGATCCTCTTAAAAATAAAAATGCTAAAATGTTTAAAAAAATGAATTATATGAAGGTAATCAGTAAAAAATTAAAAATAATGGACACAACAGCTATTAGTTTATGCATGGAGAATAAATTACCGATAACTGTATTTAATTTTATGAAACAGGGGAATTTAAAAAAAGTGGTTTGTGGACAGAATATTGGAACCCTTATTAAATGAGAGAGGAGCATAATGGTAAAAGAAGTTTTAAAAGAAATAGAAGATAGCATGAAAAAAGCAATAGAAGCTACAAAACGAGAGTTGGCTGAGCTTCGTTCTGGTAGAGCTAATCCTAAAATGGTTGAAGGTATAAGAGTGAGCTATTATGGAACGCCTACATTGCTTAAAGAGCTTGCTACCATTGGTATTCCAGAAGCTAGAATGATTATCATTAGTCCTTACGATCCTTCATCAGTAAAAGATATTGAAAAAGCTATTTTACAGTCGGAATTAGGTATCATGCCCATTAGTGATAACAAGATAATAAGATTAATAGTTCCGCCTTTGTCTGAAGAGAGAAGGGAAGAATTAATAAAGATAGTTAAGAAGACAGTTGAAGAAGGAAAAGTATCAATTAGAACTGTGAGAAGAGATGGCAAAGAAAAGATAAAGAGCTTAGAAAAGAGTAAGAAGATTTCTGAAGATGATCGTTTTAAGGCAGAAGATCAAGCGCAGAAAACTACTGATAAATATATTAAAGATATAGAAAAGGTTTTAGAAGAAAAAGAAAACGAACTTAAAGAATTCTAAAAAGTTTTCTGATAAATATAAAGAACAATGGTGACGGGCCGCTAGCTCAGTTGGTAGAGCATCGCCCTTTTAAGGCGGGTGTTCCGAGTTCGACCCTCGGGCGGCTCACCATTAGCGGATGTGGCGAAATTGGCAGACGCGCTAGCCTTAGGAGCTAGTGAGGTAACTCATGGGGGTTCAAGTCCCTTCATCCGCATGTGTTGTTTATTAATTAGGCTTGCGGGGGTAGCTCAATTGGCTAGAGCATCACGTTGCCAACGTGAAGGTTGAGGGTTCGATTCCCTTCTCCCGCTCCAAACGTTTTTTTATAGAGCAGTAGTCGGGTGCGTAAAGTTAGCTATATGCTTTATGCGATAGCAAACGGGGAACAACTGAAGAAAACTTCACTTCGTGAAGAGTTGTTACCCTTCTCCCGCTCCAATAATCATTGTGTTGTTCTAAATATTGTATAAATATGAATATTTTAGATTATTTAGATAAAGATTGTGTTATTTTAAGTTTAAAACATAAGAATAAGAAAAACACTATTTTAAGCATTATTGATCACCTAATAGATAAGAAACGGATAACTAAAAAAGATAAAAAAGAAATTTCACGAGCCATTTTTCAAAGAGAAGAAATGGGCTCTACTGCAATTGGTAACCACATAGCTTTTCCTCACGCACGAACTAATGTTGTTAAAGATATTGTAATTTGTGTTGGAATATTTAAAGAAGGTATTGACTTTGATTCATTAGATCAAGAGCCAGTGCATATTGTAGCGCTTCTTCTTTCTAACCAGAAAGAATCAGGATTACATCTTAAGATGTTAGCTTTTCTAGCAAGAATGTTGCGTGATAAATATTTGGTTCAACGATTGAAGAATGCTAAGACTGAAAAAGAAATTATTAGCTTACTAGGAAAACAACAAAAGGCAATAAGATAATTCTTTTTATAAATGATTGTGACTATCATTGTAATATATAGGTAAATAAGTAAATGAAAAAGTTTGTAAAAATTATAAAGTGGTTTTATCCTGGTTTAAGAATTAAGAGGTGGGTAATTTTATTGTTCTTAAGTCTTTTCTTCTTAATTTTTTCATCAGTAAGGCTTGCTCATGATTCTTCTTTAATTTTAAAGATATTTGATTCTCTTTTGTTTGTTTTTTCTTTTATTGGATTTGTAGCTGGTATACGTTCACTGATTAAAAGCCTTTTTGAAGCTATTTATTCTGGTAATAATAAAGAGATCATTGATGTAATTTATGAAAAAAGGTTTTTATCTAAAGGCCCTAAAATTGTTGCTATTGGTGGTGGAACAGGGCTTTCTACAGCTTTGGAGGGATTAAAGGAATATACTACAAATATAACAGCTATAGTTGCTGTTGCAGATGAAGGTGGGTCTTCAGGGCGACTTAGAGAGGAGTTTGGTATTTTGCCTCCTGGAGATATTCGAAATTGTTTAGTTTCTTTAGCTGAAGTTCCACAATTAATGAGAGATTTATTTCAATATCGTTTTAAAGAAGGTAATGGGATTAAAGGCCATAGTTTTGGAAATCTTTTTATTACTGCTATGACTCAAGTAACAGGAAGCTTTAAGGATGCTGTAAAAGAATCAAGTATTGTTTTAGCCATACGGGGAAGAGTATTACCTTCAAGCTTAGATAGTATACGCCTTAAAGCTGAATATAGTGATGGAACAACGAAGGAAGGAGAAGATAAGATTCCTAATGAGAGCAAGACGATAAAAAAAATATATTTAGTTCCTCAAGATGCTAAAGCTAATCCTGAAGTTATTGAGGCCATAAGAGAGGCTGAGATAATAGTTTTCGGACCAGGAAGTTTGTTTACAAGTATTATACCTAATCTTTTAATAGAGCAGATCAAAAATGAGATTAGCAACCGGGATGTTATGAAATTATATATTTGTAATGTTATGACTCAACATGGTGAAACTGATGGGCTTACAGCATTTGATCATCTTGAAAAGATAGTATCTCATACTACGAGAAATATTGTTAATTGTTGTTTAGTTAATTCTGGTAGGCTTAGGCATGATCTTCTTGTTAAATATGCTCAAGATAAATCTTTTCCGATAATTTTTGATCGAGAAAGGTTTAAAAGATTAGGAATATCGATATTTGAAGGAGATGTTGTTAGCAAAAGTAATTATTTACATCATGATTCACAGAATACAGCAAAAGAGGTTATGGTTATTTATAACCATATGAAGAAAAAATGGAGAGGATTAAAGAACAAGTAGTTATAGGGAAAACTCATGGATTGCATGCAAGACCAGCGACTATTTTTGTGCAATTAGCTAATAAATTTAATTCATCAGTAAAAATAGAAAGAGATGGTGAAATTGTTGATGGTAAATCGATAATGGCTTTATTGAGTTTAGGAGTAAACTTTGGTGTAGAAGTCGCTTTAATGGTTGAAGGGGATGATGCAAGGGAAGCAATGGATGAGTTAAAGAATTTCTTAAAAGCCGAGGATAAAAATGATTAAAATAAAAGGCATTGGTGTTTCAAGCGGTGTTGGGATAGGAAAAGTTTTAATCTTAAGAAAAGATGAGTTTTCTGTTCCTAAGAGAAAGATTTCTCATGATGAGATTTCTAGAGAGATATATCGCCTTGAAGAAGCTTTAATGGCGACACGTAAAGAGATTTCTGATTTACAGAAAAAAATATCTGAAGATATTGGTTTTGATCATGGTCGGATATTTGAAGCTCATTATTTAGTTTTAGAAGATAGAGTTTTAATAGAAGATGTAATTAAACAGATCAAAGTAAAGAAAGTAAATGTTGAATATGCTTTTTCTGAAAGCATAAAAAAGTATGTTGATACTTTGCTTAAATTAAATGATGAGTATTTGCGAGAAAGAGTAGTAGATATTGAAGATATTTCTCGAAGAGTTTTACGAGCAATGCTTAAGAAAAAAACTTTGTCTTTAAACGATTTAAAAGAGAAAGTGGTTATTGTTGCTCATGATCTTGGTCCTTCACAGACTGCTTCTTTGCCAAAGGATAAGGTTTTAGGTTTTGTTACTGATGTTGGAGGCAGAACTTCACATACAGCGATTATTGCCAAGAGTTTGGGGATTCCAGCAGTTGTTGGCTTAGAAATAGCTACAGATAATATAAGTTCTGGAGATAAGATTATTGTTGATGGGTCTTCAGGAATTGTTATAGTACGACCTACAGAAAAAGTTTTAAAAGAATATCGGAAAAAGTCGACTCTTTACA
>JAVCBZ010000058.1 GCA_030765735.1 Candidatus Susulua stagnicola
AATACAGCTATTATAACTACTTCTGGTGGCTATCAAGGAGTAGGGTTTGCTATCCCGATAAACAAAGCTAAGAAAATTTTAAATAAGTTATCTACAGGAGAGAAGATTCTTTATGGATGGTTAGGAGTAGTTATTGATAATTTGAATGATGATTTACGCAATTATTTTGGTGTTAAAAAGAGAGTGGGAGTAATACTTTTAAAAGTGTATAAAGATTCACCAGCTGAAAAAGGCGGACTCAAAGAAGGAGATTTAATATTAAGTTTTGATAAGGAAGTGGTGAAGACAACAAGGGATTTGATACGAATGGTTTCAGAAGCTGATGTTGGTAAACGTGTTGTTCTTAAAATCCTTCGTGGTGGCAAAAAAATGACTGTTAAGATAAAAATAGGTAAAATGCCTAAAAATGGCGAAGAACCGCAGAAAGTAGAGGAAATAAAAGAGATTTCGGATAAGTTTAACTTTCGAGGACTAATTGTTGACGATATAACGTCTCTTTATGAGCGTCAATTTGAGATAAAGGGTAAAGAAGGGGCAGTAATCGTTGGTATTGAAGATGGTTCAATGGCAGATAAAAGCGAACTTAAAATTGGTGATGTAATTAGTAAGATAGAGAATAAAAGGGTAAAAAACAAAAAAGATTTTAAAGATGCTGCTTTTAAAGTAAAGGGTGATTGTCTTATAAAGACAAATTGGGGATATTCAGTTCTCAAAGATAAGTAGCTATATTTAATTTTTGTTTAGGGGTAGTTGATATAGAAATAAAAGATTATTATAAAATATAGATTTGAAAAATTTTACTAAAGCTCTTAACTATGCTTTTCTTCTTCTCAAATATAGAGCAAGGAGTAGGCATGAGATTGTTTCTCGCCTTAAGGAAAAAGGATATTCCCTAGTAATAAGTGGGAAGGTAATAAGTTATTTAAAAGAAAATAATTATATAAATGATAAAGAATTTACTTATCTTTTTGTTATTAATGCATTAGATAAAGACTGGGGTCCTGTAAGGATTGATTTTAACCTTAAAAAGTTGGGAATTTCCGTGCGATTACGTAAGCAGGCTTTAAAGGAAAATTCTGATTATTCTGATAGAGTAAGAGATATATTTAAGAAAAAATTAGAATATTATCAAAAGACCAAACCAAATACATCAGTAGTAAAAATTTGGCAAAAAATAGTAATGTATTTAGTTAGAAAAGGATTTGACTATGCAACAATTAATAAAGAAATGGATAATTTAGGGAGAAAGAGATTTGAAGACTAACGAATTAAGAGAAAAATATTTAGATTTTTTTAAAAAGAAAAATCATAAGGTTTTTGTTTCTGATAGTTTAGTTCCTGACACTGATGATCTTTCTCTTCTTTTTACTCCTGCCGGGATGAATCAGTTTAAGCCTTATTTTTTAGGAGAAAAGAGGGATACAACTAGAGCTGTTTCTTGTCAGAAGTGCTTGCGTACTGGTGACTTAGAGAGAGTAGGCCAGACTGCCTATCATCATACTTTTTTTGAAATGTTAGGCAATTTTTCTTTTGGTGATTATTTTAAAAAAGAGGCAATTGAGTTTGCTTGGGAATTTATTACCAAAGAGCTAAATATGGATAGTAACAATTTTTGGGTATCAGTTTATAAGGATGATGATGAGGCTTACAATATTTGGAGAGATGAGATTGGTGTATCTGAGGACAAAATAGTTAGATTAGGTGAAGATAGCAATTTTTGGCCAGCAAATGCTCCTAGTGATGGCCCTAATGGGCCTTGTGGGCCTTGTTCAGAGATTTTTTTTGATAATGGAGTAGATGTTGGTTGCAAGGAGAAGGGATGCAATCCTGATTGTAGCTGTGGTCGATTTGTTGAAGTTTGGAATTTAGTTTTTACTCAATTTAATCGAATAGGAGTTAATAAACTAGAACCTTTACCTCAGAAGAATATTGATACTGGTATGGGACTAGAAAGAATGGCTGCTGTTTTGCAAGGTAAAGAGTCAAATTTTAAAATAGATATTTTAGCTCCGGTTGTTTGTGAAGTTAAGAGAATGGTTGGAAAAAAGTCTTGTGATAATTTCGAAGATTCTGTAAATGCTATTGTTGATCATGGTCGAGCTGCTACTTTTTCAATCGCTGATGGAGTTTATCCTTCTAATGAAGGAAGAGGATATGTGATAAGAAAAATTATAAGAAGAGCTTTACTTAAAGCCAGAGGTTTAGGCTTTAGACAGCCGCTTCTTTTTAAGTTGCCTAAAATTTTTGCTGAGCTTATGGGAGATGTATACCCAGATATTAAACAAAAGAAAGACAATATTTCTAAAATTATTGTTTCTGAGGAAGAAAAGTATTTTTTAGCGATTAAAGAAGGGGAAAATCAAGCTAATCTTGTTATGGATGGACTTAGTAAATCTGTTAAGAAAGAATTTCCTCCTGAAGATGTATTTCGTTTGTATGATACTCATGGAGTGCCATTAGAAATAATTAGGGAATTTGCTCAAATGAGAGGTTTTGGTATTAATCAAGAAAAGTTTGAAATTTTACTTAAAGAACAGCAAGAACGTTCACGCAAGAAAAGCATGTTTGATGCCAATATATTCAAGGAAGGCGAATTTGATTTAAAAGAGAAGAGCGAGTTTATCGGCTATGATAATTTAGAAGGAAAGTGTAAAATTGTGAAATTATTTGTAAACAATGTTGAAAAAGAAACTATTGATAATGGCCAAGAAGGCTTAGTGATTTTAGATAAGACTTGTTTTTATCCTGAAGGTGGTGGGCAACTTAATGATAAAGGAAAGATAAAAACCAAAACTGGAGAATTCAAAGTAGATAAAGTATTTAAGGTTGCTGATGCTATTGTTCATCAAGGTTCGGTTGTTAGTGGTAAAATCAAAAAAGATGAAGCAAACATTTTTGTGAATCAGAAGAGAAGAGAAGCTTTAGCTAGGGCTCACACCGCTACCCATCTTCTCCAGGCAGCTTTACGCCAATTTTTAGGTGAGCATGTTGTTCAGCAAGGTTCTTGGGTAGATGAGGATAAGTTTCGTTTTGATTTTACTCATTTTAATAGATTAACTGATAAGGATATAGAAGCAGTGGAAAATTTAGTTGTAAAATTTATTACCAATAGCGATAAAGTTGAAAAAAAAGAACTTAGTCTAGAAAATGCTAAAGGAGAAGGAGCTCTTGCCTTTTTTAAAGATAAATACCATAATAGTGTAAGAATGGTTTCAATTTCTGATTATAGCAAAGAATTGTGCGGCGGAACTCATGTTAATAATACTTCTCAGATAGAGAGATTTGCTATTGTATCAGAATCTTCAATAAGCAGTGGGGTTAGACGAATTGAGGCTTCAGTTGGCAGAGATGATAGTGAATCGCTTTTAACCCGACGTAGGAAAAAAGAAGAAGCAAAAAAAGTTCTAGAAGAGAAGAAAAAAACTGATAAGATAAACATTGTAAAAGCAATTGATGATCAAGAAGCAGAATTCATATCGCCAGAAACAGGAGATGTGATAGGGTTAGACGAAATAGAGGGAATTAATCTTGTAGTTCGTTTATTTGAACCAGAAAAACTCTTAAAGGAAGCAGCGTCTAAGGCAATATTAATTTTTGTAGATAGAATAAAGCAGAAAATAAATTCAGCTATAATATTTATTGCGACTAAAGGTTGTGATAAAGATATTTTTATTTGTTCAGCAACAGATGATATAATCAAAAAAGGATTTAGTTGCAAAAAGTTTATTTCTGAATCTGGAGAAAGTCTATTCTTAACTGGAGGAGGAAACGATAAAAAAGTTCAA
>JAVCBZ010000047.1 GCA_030765735.1 Candidatus Susulua stagnicola
AATAAAAGGAGGTATTTATGTTTGAAAATCTATTACAATTTTGGAAAGGAAAAGATTTCTTAAAACAAGTATTAGAGAACTTTAAGAATATGCTTGATGATACTCAAATAATGTTTGATGCAGTGTGCAAAAAATTAATTGATAACAAAGATGAACCTGGTTTAGAAAATAATGTCTACAACATAGACAAACGAGTTAATGATCTTCAAAAAGATATTAGAAAACGAGTAATTGAACACTTATCACTTCAACCTTCAAAAGATGTGCCGACTTGCCTACTTCTTATGAGCGTGGTAAAAGATGCTGAACGATTAGGCGATTATGCTAAAAATCTTTATGAAGTAACTACAATGATAGAGGAGCCACTTGATAAGAAAAAATACAAGGAACTTTTTAATAGCGTTGAAGACGAAATATCTGAACTTTTTAAAGAAACAACAAAAGCTTTTATAGAGTCTGATGAAACTAAAGCAGCTAAAGCTTGGGAATATAAAACTAAAATTACTACGCGCTGTGACCAAATTATTCAAAAATTAGCCAAAAGCAATTTCACTGTAAACGAAGCTGTTTGTTTAGCTCTTATAGCTCGATACTTTAAACGCATCACTGCTCACTTAACAAATATTGCTACTTCAGTAATATTACCTTTAACAGATTTGGACTATTTTGATGAAAAAAGGAAGGAAACTTAAATTTGTAATTAACAAATGTTAATCAATAATCAGAACCAAAAGAAATAAGCAGCTCTTTATCAAAAATATTATCCTTACCTAGTAGACATGCAGGATCAAAATATCTCTTCACAGCAACCATTTCTTTAATTTCTGACTCTTTATACATAATTTTTAAAAAAGGTTTCTTTATCTTGCCAATGCCATGTTCAGCAGAAACCGTACCCCCTAAAGACACTGCCTTCTGACAAAGCTTTTTAAGATATTCTTTAGCTTTTCTATTCTCTTGATCATTCAATGGTAAAAAATTAAAATGAAGGTGTGACTCTCCAATATGACCAAAATTTACATATTTTATTTTAGCTTCTATAGCTATCTTTTTATAAAACTGATACATTTGACTAAACTGATTATCAGGTACTGCAATATCACTAGCAACCTTAGTTTGGCTATTACTTCTTAAAAATTCATTAATCATCTGAGGCAACTTATGTCGAAAATCAAAGACTCGTTTTCTCTGACTAGGAGTATCAGCGATAATGCTCTTGTCTAAAGAAGCTTTATTTTCCTCAATCAATCCTTGCCACTGAAAAAAAAGTTTTTCAAAATGAGGCTGATTATCGACTTCCTGCTCAAAATAAACTGCAGCTCCAGAATCGGGTATAAAAGAGTACTCCTTTTTTAAAAATTCTAATGCATTTTTATCAAAGAACTCTAACGAAGCTGGTTTTAATTCTCCTCTTCTTTTTAAATTCTTTACTTCTTCAACAAAATCAAGAGCATTAACCTCTTGAGGAAAGAATATTAACCCATCAAAAATATTAAAAGCAACCTTCTGTAAGTTTAATTCACAAGAAACAACAACCCCTAGAGTCCCTTCACTGCCAATAAACAAATCAATTAAATCCATATTATCATTAGCATAATAACCAGCTTGAGATTTAACCTCTGGTAATCTATAAGAAGGAATAGTGAATTTAAAATGTTTGGTTTCATAGATAAAATCAAAATATCTTCCTTTAGCAATAATTTCTCCTCTCTTTATATTGATTATCATTCCATTAGCCAGAGCAACTTCTAGACCTATTACATATTTTCTTATTGAACCATAACCGAATCCTCTTACCCCAGAAGCTGAGGTTGCGATTGCTCCACCAACAAAAGCTAGACTCTCAGTGGGAGATGCCCTTAAGGTTAAATTAACTTTATTTATTTGGTTTTCTAAATCCTCTAAAGTTATACCACTCTGAGTACAAACAGTTTGTTTCTCTTGATTAATGTTAATAATTTTATTTAACTTTTCTAAAGAAATAATTGCTCCTCCTTGCGGAACACAACCTCCAGTTGTACCAGTATGGCCTGAAGATAAAGTAATAGGGATTTTTTTCTCATAACAATCTTTCAAGCAATTGATAACTTCGCTATTATTTTGAGGGATATAAAGTAAAGAAGCTTTACCTCTAATATTAGAGGTATCTTCTAAATAATTAAAAAACTCATCAGGGTTATTACGTTTAATCATTATAATAAATTTTAAAATCTTATAAAAATCTTTTTACAAAAAGATTGATTAAAGAATTAAATTATAAAACATAAAAAAATGCTTGTATCACTGCCAAGAATGACTAAAAGAATAAAAATATACTGTACGGCCACCAGCACCATCTATAGTAGAAACTTGGGGATTGGTACGCGGATCTACAACAGGATTGGTAGGATCTAATCTTAAAGTAAGATTAGATATTGCCAAACCTCCATCAAGGACATTTAAAGATAATCCAAAAGCATTGGGAGCACCAAGATCAATAAAAGAATTAGTGAGTACTACAGTAGGATTGCTAATGCCTCCTCTTGAGACATCAAAAGTAACTTGCCCCCCTGCAAACCGATACGCCACAGTCCGATCATCGCTATAATTCCCAGGAGTATTTAGGGAATTTCCATTAAGATTTAAATCCTGACGTATAGTAACAGTATTAACCAAAAAAGCTACACCTTGATTATTAATATCTCCAGTAGCTACTAAAAAACTTTTATGAACATGTTGTAAAATAAAAGTTAGATCATTCAATACTTCAGTACTATTTTCTGAAGAACTTAAAAACTTCTCACTGGAAAGACTAAAAGCAACAGCTCCTAAAATAATTACTCCAAACAATGTCATAGAAATAATAAGCTCAACTAATGTAATTGCCTTTCTCATAGTAATAATATTTTTAAAAATTTACTGATAATCTATGATTATATCTACCTGACGATAATCAGCACCAGCAACTGAACTTACTGAATAGCTATTGCCATTATAGTTATAACCATCGATAGTATAATTATTGATTCCTCCTGGCGCAGTAGTTTGTAAAGGATATGTCCCCCCTGGAGCACCCACATCCCACTCATCGGACCTAACCGCTCGATAGAGATCATTCAAGGTCTGAGATACCAAATCACTAGCAATAAGTCTCTTATTAGCCCTAGTAATATATTTTCTTACAGCTACAAAAGTAGACAGCAAACCACCAAAGGCAATAGCCAAAATTAATGAGCTAACAACTACTTCAACTAAAGTAACTCCTTTTCTCACTTTATAGCTCTCCTTAAGGTATAAAAACACAACTTGCAGCTGTTGGATCAAGAAGCGTTTTATTCATAGTATACACACATCCAGATCCACCGTTATCGGTTGCTGTAACTGTAAAATTAACAGCACAACCTCCAGCGCAAACAACCCTATATGTCCAACCATCATCAGGTAAGTCAAGATCTAGCAAAGCATTACAATTAGCAAATCCAGCACACGCTACATATAAATTTGTTTCTAAGACTTCCATCTTTTCGGCAACCTGGATTAATCTCAATTGAGTTGAAGCACTTCGACCTTCAGTAGCCCGTTTTACTCTTAAATAGCCAGGAACAGCAAAGGTAGCAAGTATACCGACAATTGCTACTACCAACATTAATTCTAATAAAGTAAAACTTTTCTTATCAATGATTAATCCCTTTTTAATATGCCTATACCCATTGTAATTCATCAACTTTCCTTTTATGGTTTGTACAAACAAGCCGCACTAAAATTTGGTTTTGCCATGTTAGCGGTAATAGTGTAAACACACAAACCAACTCCTTTTGAAGCCGTAGCAACAAAACCATTTGTACCACCAGCTAAAATAACCTTATAAGTCCAACCATCATTAGGTAATTCAAGCTCTAATATAGTATTACAACTACCTGCTCCAGTAATTCCAGCACAAGC
>JAVCBZ010000049.1 GCA_030765735.1 Candidatus Susulua stagnicola
AAAGTGGCAGCAGAAGAGTATAAGTTAAATTTGGTAGCTAGTTCAATTGAGGATTCAGCGCACAATATTACTCGTTTTTTAATAATCGGAAATCAAGAAGTTAAACCAACTGCAGATGATAAGACTTCTGTGGTTTTTTCAATGAGAGATAAATCTGGTGCCTTACATGATGTTTTAGCGCCTTTTATGAAGAGTCATATCAATCTTACTAAGATAGAGTCAAGACCTTCTAAAAGTGAAGCCTGGAAGTATTATTTCTTTGTAGACATGGAAGGGCATAAAAGTAACATTTCAGTTAAAAATGCCTTAAAGGCTTTAGGGAAGGAATGTCTTCTAGTTAAAGTTCTTGGTTCTTATCCAAAGGAGAGTTAATGATTAGTATGTAGTATATAGTATGTAGTATGTAGTAGGGGTTAAAAAAATGATGTTTAAAAAGGAACTAAGCAAAATTAATAGTTATAAACCAGGGAAACCAATTGAAGAGGTTAAGCGAAGCTTAAAGTTGGATGAGGTCTATAAACTTGCTTCTAATGAAATTCCATTTTCTCCTGTTTATATAACTAAAGCTATTCAAGAAGAAATAAAAAATATTAGTCGTTATCCTGAGAGTGGTAGTTTCTATTTAAGGAAAGCTTTATCTAAAAAATTAGATGTTAAAGAAGACCAGATTGTTTTTGGCAATGGTTCAGATGAATTAATAACTTTAACCTTGAAAGCTTTGATATCTAAAGGAGATGAGGTCTTAGTTGCTTATCCTACTTTTTTAATTTATGAAATTCAAGCCAAAATTGTTGAAGCCAAAATAGCAAAAGTGCCATTAGATAATTTGCGTTATCCTCTTAGTGCAATAGCTAAGAAAGTTAGTAAGAAAACAAAAATTATTTTTATTGCTAACCCTGATAATCCTACTGGAACCTATTTAAACCAAAGGCAAATTGAAGAATTTTTAACTAAAATACCCAAGCGAGTATTAGTTTTTTTTGATGAAGCTTATTTTGAATTTGCACCAAAAGGCTTTCCTAAAACCCTTAAACTTTTAAAGAAACGTGAGAATATCATAGTGACTCGTACTTTTTCTAAAGCTTATGGTTTGGCTGGATTACGTATTGGCTATGGAGTGATGACTAGTGAATTAGCTGGAATTTTGAATAAAATTAGGGAACCATTTAATATAAATAGATTTGCTCAAGTGGCAGCTTTATCAGCTTTGAAAAATAAGGAATTTTTAAAAAAAGTAATTAACCATGTTAAAAAAGAAAAAGAATATTTTTATCGAGAATTAAAAAATTGTAATTTGTCATTTGTTGAAAGTGCAACTAATTTTGTTCTTGTTGATTTTAAAGGCGAAACTTCAGATTTTTCTGACTATCTTCTTAGTCAAGGGGTTATTGTAAGAGAGTTAAAAAGTTGGGGTTTAAAAAATTTTTTTCGAGTAACTGTAGGTTCGTCTCGTGAGAATAAGAAATTTATAAAGTGTTTAAAGATATATTTAAAGGAAAAAGGCAAAAATAATATAAGGTTCATAGGAGGATAAAAGATGATTATTGTTTTCAAGAAAGAAGCAACGAAAAATGAAGTAAATAATCTTATCAAGAGGGTTAAGAAATTAGGTTTAAAAGCAATGGTCTCTCGTGGTGAGGAGAGAACTATCGTAGGCATTATTGGTCCTGAAGATATTGTAAGATTACATCCTTTAGATGTTTTTCCCGGAGTAGAGAATGTAATTCCAGTATTGGCTCCTTATAAGTTAGTATCTCGTGAATTTAAGCCAGAGAATAGTATTGTAAAAATAAGAGAAGGAGTAGAGGTTGGTTCTAAAAGAATAGCAATTATTGCTGGTCCTTGTTCTATTGAAAGCGAGGATCAGATAGAGGATATAGCTAGGAAAGTAAAAGAAAGCGGGGCAAGCATTTTGCGAGGAGGAGCATTTAAACCGCGTAGTTCTCCTTACACTTTTCAAGGTTTAGGCGAAGACGGATTAAGGATGCTTAAAGCTGTATCAGAAAAGTTCGATATACCTACAGTTAGTGAAGTTATGGATACTCGAGATGTAGATTTGGTGGCAAAATATACTGATATTCTACAAATTGGTGCTCGTAATATGCAGAATTTTAATCTTCTTAAAGAGGTTGGACAGACTAAGAAACCAATCATTTTAAAAAGAGGTTTAAGTGCTACTATGAAAGAATTATTGATGAGCGCTGAATACATTTTATCTGAAGGTAATTTTAATGTAATTTTATGTGAAAGGGGCATAAGAACTTTTGAAAAGTTTACTCGTAATACATTAGACCTAAGTGCGGTTCCTTCGATAAAAATGTTATCTCATCTTCCAATTATTGTTGATCCCTCTCATGCTTGTGGCAAATGGGGCTTAGTTGCACCTTTAAGTAAAGCGGCAGTTGCTTGTGGGGCTGATGGTCTTCTTATAGAAGTTCATAACAATCCTCAAGAAGCATTAAGCGATGGTGGGCAACAGCTTTTACCAGATAATTTTACTAATTTAGTAGGAGAATTAAGGGGTATTGCTAAAGCTGTAGAAAGACAGATATGAATAAAGGAATAAAAAAAATAGGAATATTAGGTGTAGGGCTTATGGGAGGGTCTTTGAGCTTAGCTTTAAGGCAAAAATTTCCCAAAATATCTGTTTGGGGCTATGTTAGAAGTCAAAAATCTTATAATAAATTAAAAAAAATAAAAGTTCTTAACAGAGTAGAACGAGATTTTAAAAATGTTGTTGATGGTGCTGACTTAATTGTTTTGGCTTTGCCAATAGAAGTAATTAGTGATTATTTTAAAAGAATAGTTCCTTTTTTGAAAAAGGGAGCTGTTGTTTTTGATTTAGGCAGTAGTAAAGGGGTGATTGAGAAAAATATAAAAAAGCATTTATCTCAAAAGGTGAATTTTGTTGGTTGTCATCCTTTATGCGGTAGTGAGAAGAGTGGAGCAGAATTTAGTACCAAAGATTTATACCAGAATGAAGTTTGTTTAATTACATCTTCGCCTAAAAATAAAGCCACTAAAGAAGTGAAAAAGATTTGGGAAGAGATAGGATCAAAAGTAGTTTTTATTAGTGCTAAACGTCATGATAAGATTTTATCTTATTTATCTCACCTGCCTCATCTTATTTCTTTTTCTCTTACTGATGGTTTCCCTAAAGATCATCCAAAGTTTATTTTACAAAGTTTTAAGGATTTAACAAGAATATCACTTTCTCCAGCGTCAATATGGTCTGAGATTTTTTTGTCTAACAAGAAGAATATATTAGGTGATTTGAATAGATTTATAAAATCCTTGAAGAAGTTTGAGAATTTAATAAAAAATAATGATAAAAATAAAATTATTGATTTGATTAAGAAGATTAATTCTAAACAGAAGCATTTACTATGATTATTGGCATAGATGGGCCTGCTGGTTCAGGAAAGACCACAGTCGCTAAACTTTTAGCTAAGAGATTAGGAATTTTTTATCTTGATACTGGGGCGATGTATCGAGCTTTAACCTTAAAAGCTATTGGAAAAAAAGTAGACCTATCTGATTCAATTGCATTAAAAGAAATAGCTGTGGGATTAAATTTGAAATTCAAAGAGGATAAAATTTACCTTGATGATTCAGATGTTAGTGATCAGATAAGGACACCTCTTGTAGAGAAAAGTATTTCTCAAGTAGTTGCGTTACCAGAAGTTAGGTCAATAATGGTAGGATTGCAGAGGGATATTGTTGTTAAGGGTGATTTTGTTGTTGAGGGTAGAGATATAACTACAGTAGTCTTTCCAGATGCTAAATATAAATTCTATATTGATGCAACTCCTGCAATAAGATCAAAGAGGAGATTTAAGGAATTAGCTGATAAGGGTATAAAAATTGATTTTCAAGAGTTAGATAAGGATTTAAAGAAACGGGATAATGCTGATAAAACTAGAAAGTTTAGCCCTTTAAAAGTTAGTAAAGACGCTGTATTCATAGATACATCTAATCTTACTATTTCTGGTACAGCTGATGAGATTATTAAGCATATGAATTCAAAAGATAAGTAGCTTTTAAATAAGGCAATAGTAGATTTTCTATTCCTGCTAATGTTTTATCATTTTGGTATAGTTAGTATTATTAAATAAATTATAAATAAAGTGGATATAAAAGAAAAAATAAGAAATTTTTGTATTATTGCTCATATTGATCACGGCAAATCTACTCTTGCTGATAGATTTTTGGAGATGGCTGGAGCCATGACTTCTAGGAAGAAGCAAGAGCAAATGATGGATAGTATGGAATTAGAGCAAGAAAGAGGCATTACAATAAAAGCAAAGGCAGTTAGATTAAATATTTCTTCTCAAGGAGAAGATTATATTTTAAATCTTATTGATACACCGGGACATGTTGATTTTTCATATGAAGTAGCAAAATCTTTAAAAGGAGCTGAAGGGGCAATTCTTTTGGTTGATGCTTCTCAAGGGATTGAAGCTCAAACAGTAGCTAATTTTCATTTAGCTCTAGACGATGATTTGATAATTATTCCTGTACTTAACAAGATAGATCTTCCTGGTGCTGATATTGAGAGAAGCTCTAAACAACTTCTTGATGTTTTTGGTTTTAAAAGGGAAGAAATTTCTCTTATTTCTGCAAAAGATGGGAAAGGTGTTAAAGAATTGCTTAAAAGAGTAATTGAAGAAATATCTGCACCTAGGGGTGATATTAGTAAATCGCTCAAAGCAGTTCTTTTTGATTCTAGTTATGATTCTTATAAAGGAGTTATATTATTTTTGAGAATATTTGATGGAAAAGTTTCACTCGGAGATGAGATTTTGCTTATGCATCAGAATAAGCGGTATAGAGTAGAAGAAGTTGGTGTATTCGTACCAGAACCACAGAAAAGAGAGAGCCTTTGTTGTGGTGAAGTAGGTTATATTTGTTGTAATATTAAAGATCCTCAAGATATAGATGTGGGCGATACAATTACTTCAGCCTCTTCTCCTACAAGTGAGGCTTTTGAAGGGTATAAGAAGATGTCACCAATGGTTTTTTGTGGGATATTCCCTTCTTCACCTAAAGATTATCCTGCCTTAAGAACAGCTATTGAGAAGTTGAAATTATCTGATCCGTCTTTTATTTATGAACCTGATAATTTAGGTACCTTAGGGTATGGATTTAGATGTGGTTTTCTAGGGCTTTTACATATGGAAATAGTTCAAGAGAGGTTAGAGAGAGAACATAATCTAGATCTTGTTTTAACTTCACCTAATGTTAAATATTTGTTAAAGAAAACAGGAGACGAAAAGGCCGAGTATATAGAAGTTCCTCATCAATTCCCTGAATTATCTTTGATTGAAGAAGTTTCTGAACCTTTTGTTAAAGCAACTATTGTAACACCAGTAGAAGGGATGGATTCTATTTGTGATTTAGCAAAGTCAAAACGAGGTGAATTTGTTAAATTAGATTATTTAGGTACCGATAGGCTGGCTTTGATTTTTAATCTTCCTTTAGCAGAAATTGTTATTGATTTTTATGATAATATAAAATC
>JAVCBZ010000011.1 GCA_030765735.1 Candidatus Susulua stagnicola
GTCATAAGCCCTATACCACGAGCATCCTTAATAAAAGAAAATTTACTCTTAAGATCATAAAGCCGTTTCAAAAGATAACTTCCTTTATCTTGAACATTATTTATAATTTGCTCTTTCTCAATAATTTTAAATACTTGGCGAGATACCTCACTTACTAAAGGAGAACCACCAAAGGTAGAAGCATGCATGCCTGGTTTTATCAGATCAGCTATTCTCTTATTAACCACTAAAGCTGATATCGGTACTCCCGCCCCTAAACCTTTAGATAAAATTAGCACATCGGGAACTAAATAGTAATTTTGATAACAAAACAACTTAGCAGTTCGACCCATGCCAGTCTGAACCTCATCAATAATAATCAAAATATTATTTTTCTTACAAAAATCTTTTAATTTACGGATATATTCTTTACTGGCAATATTTACCCCACCTTCTCCTTGAATTAACTCTAAAATAACTGCTACAGTTTTGGGAGTAACTTGCTTTTTAAAACTCTCAAAATCATTAAACTTTGCACTTTTAAAACCAGGTAAAATTGGTTTAAAAGGTTTCTTATAAACTTCTTGAGCTGTAGCTGAAAGTGCTCCAAATGTTCGACCATGGAAAGAATCTTTCATTGAAATTACCTCATATCTCTTACCCTTACCAAAAAGTCGACTAAATTTTATTGCTCCTTCTACAGCTTCAGCCCCAGAATTACCAAAGAAAACCTTAGAGGGAAAACTTTTCTTAACAATTTCTTCAGCCAATAAAGCTTGTTCCTTAAAATAAAGATTATTAGGAAGATGAATCATCTTCTTAGCTTGTTTACTTATAGCTTCAACTACTTTTGGGTGTGAATGTCCCAATATTGAAACTCCCCAACCAGGGAAAAGATCTAAATATTTCTTCCCTTCCTGATCCCAAAGCCAACTCCCTTTACCTTTAACGAATACCGGACCACAACGAGTATAAGTATTTAAACTATACTTTTTAAATAAATTTTTAGTATTCATATTTTTATCCTTTGATTATTTTATGATTTCCGTACCAATACCCTGATCAGTAAAAATTTCTAAAAGAAGGGCATGCGGTATTTTAGCATCTACGATATGGGCTTTACCAGCACCATCACCAATTGCTGCAGCTGCTGCCCTTACTTTAGGAATCATTCCTTCATCAATACTCTTATGCTCAATTAATTCCTCAATTTCTTCAGCAGTCATTGTAGAAATTAAAGATTCTTTATCTTTAGGATTCCTCATTACCCCCAAAACATTGGTAAGCAAAACTAATTTTTCAGCTTTAAGTTGTGAGGCTAAGAAGAATGCAACCTCATCAGCATTAATATTATAAGCTAGCCCCTCACTTGAAAATCCCATTGGACAAACTATTGGAATACTCTCATCTAGAGCTTTTACCAAACTTTTATAATCAAAACCAATAACTTCACCAACGAAACCCAAATCAACATCGCTTTCTTTTTTAATTACCTTTAAAAGCTTGCTTTTTCCTTCAAATTTAGAAGCTTTAACCCCATGCCTACTGATTTCTTCAATGATTAAATCATTTAATTTATTGAGTTCTTTCTCAACAACTTCTAAGGTATCCTTATCAGTAACTCTCATACCGTCTACAAACTTAGTTACAATTTTTCGATTTTTTAACTCTTCAGTAATATTCGGTCCTCCGCCATGAACAATGATCGGCTTTATCCCAGCAAATCTCAAGAAAGCAATATCTTCAAGAACACACTTGCGAACCCTCTCCTCACCTAAAATAGAACCTCCATACTTAATAACAAATATCTTTTTATGAAAGTTTTTTATATAAGGCAAAGCCTCAATCAAAACATCAGCTTTTCGTATTGCTTCTTGTACCATTTTTGTCTCCTAGCTATATTTAGCATTAATCCGAACATATTCTGGAGTTAAATCACAAGTATAAACTATTCCCTTTGATTTACCTCTCTTTAAATCTACAGTTATTTTGACTTCTTTTTTCTCCAAAGACGTAGATTTAATAGAAATATCTTCTCCAACCTTAATCCCAACCTGACCCAAACTTGAGATAATTCTACCCCAATTAGCATTAGCCCCATAAAGAGCAGATTTAAAAAGTGGCGAGTTAGCTAAAGACATTCCAGCTCGTTTAGCCTCATTTTTGCTCTTAGCACCTTTTATCGCTATCTCAACAAATTTACTCGCTCCTTCACCATCTTTAACAATCATTTTAGCTAACTCTATACAAACTTCTCCTAACTTCTGACCAAATTCTTTTATTTGAGTCTTATTCTTTAAAATAACTTTTTTGCTAGTTGCAATAAATACTGTATCATTAGTGCTCATACAACCATCTACACTAATCGAATTAAAACTTGTCTCTACTGCTTCCTTAGCTATTTTCTTAAAAAAACTTTTAGGCAAATCAACATCAGTTATTATAAAACCTAACATTGTCGCCATATTAGGACAAATCATTCCTGCACCTTTAGCAAAACCTAATACATTAGCCTTACCAACTTTTGCTTTTGCTATTTTTGCTGAACTATCAGTAGTAAGAATACTTTGAGAAAAATTATTATGATTTTTGTCTAATTTTTTTATTAAATCTCCTAAACCGCTTATAACCTTATTTTTAGGTAATTCTTTGCCAATAATACCTGTAGAGGAGAAAAGTATATTTGATATCTTTACCTTCAGCTTTTTTGCTAATACAGAAGCAATCTCTTCAGTATCTGCCAAACCACTTTTATGAGAATAGCAATTAGCATTACCACTATTAACTAAAATTGCTTTTATTGGATTATTGATATTCTTTTTACAAAAAGTAACTGAATAAGCAGGATTAGCATTAGTAGTAAATAAACCAACAACCTCACAAGGTTCTTGGGCATAAATTAATCCTAAATCTAATTTCTTCTTTTTTATCCCACAATGTATTCCTGAAAGTAAAAATCCTTTTGGTAAATTCATTTTAATCCTATGGTTTCATCCCAACCCAACATTATATTCATATTCTGCACTGCGGCACCAGCCGCACCCTTAATGAGATTATCAACACAAGAAGCTATAATTGTTTCCTTACCATCGCTATTTAAAGCAAAACCAATATCACAAAAATTGGTATCTACCACAGCTTTTAATTTCGGTAAATCTTCTTTTATCCTTACAAATGGAGAATCTTGATAGTATTTTTGATAAATATCATTAATCTTATCCCTACTCATCTTTTGATTAAAATTAAGATAAATTGTAGAATATATTCCCGCCTTCATTCCAGCAACATGAGGCATAAAAGAAAGATCAACCTTCTCTCCGCTAGCATCTTCTAAAATACTTAAAATTTCCGGTATATGCTGATGAATAAAAGGCTTATAAGCCCAAAAATTATTAGGAACATCCATGTCTTTGTATTTATCAGCAGTCTTACGACCAGCTCCACTAATTGCTGACTTAGAATCAATTATTATCTTACTCTTGATTAATCCCTCTTTGATTAAAGGGAAAAGAGCTAAAATAATTGAAGTAGGATAACAACCAGGATTAGCTACTAAATTACTCTTAGCAATTTTATCACGATAAATTTCAGCTAATCCATAAACCCTATTTTTTAAATTATCCTGATCTTTATGATCAGCATTATAATACTTCTGATATAACTCAATATTTTTAAGCCGATAATCTGCCGAAAGATCAACTACTTTTTTACCAGCTGCAAGCAAACTAGGAACAAACTCCATAGAAACTGTATGTGGTAAAGAAAGAAAGAAAAAATCACTACTAATAATAGCCTTTTTAATATCAAGAGGCTGACAAATAGCTTCAGTCTCACCAACAAAATTAGGTAATAATGTTTTATAAGCAACCGGCTCAAGTGTTTGTGAAGCTAAATAAGTAACTTCTGCTTGAGGATGATCAAGCAAAATCTCAACTAATTTCTCTCCAGTAAATCCAGTAGCTCCTAATACTGCTACTTTTATTCCTTTAGACACGATTTCTCCTATATAATATATACCTATAATAGCATTAAAATGTAAGCTTTATATTAAACTAAAATAAGCTTTCAGTCAATACAATCTTCTTCCAAAGAAAGGGAGTTGACCCCTTTTATTACAGGCTAGGCTCTTTTATGGGGATTAATTCTAAAATATCACCAATTCTTAAGGTCTTCTCAGAAGTTTTACACGCAGAGAGTTCTACTACTATAAAAGAAGAAGCCGAAAAAATTACTCTTCTTGGACCTACTTCTTGATAAATCTTTTTCACCTCCATTTTTTTATTCAAAAATACTACTTCTATGGGAAAATTCATAAAAAAAGTATGAATAGAAGGAGTATGATAAAAAACAAGAGCTTCTTCCTTATCAATACTCTCCCTAAACATAAGACCCTTAAGACGTCGAAGGAAATTATCAGCCACCAAAGTCTTTGAAGCAATTGAACAATTTTTACTCTTATTAAAAAGATTATATTTTATTCTTTGCTTAAACATTGGTTTACCTCCTCAGGGATAGCTTGTGGTAGAAAATTATCATTGATACAAACCAACTGAGTATTAGCTTTAACTAAAATTTTGTCTCCTTTATTTATAGTCTGAGTAAACTCTAAAGTTGCGTTTTTTATCCTACTTATTAAAGATGTTATGCTTATAATATCCGCATAATAAGCTGGAGCCTTGTACTCAATTTCAATTTTTCTAACTGCAAAAAGAATTCTCTCTTCTGCTAATTTACTAATATCTACGCCTTTAGCCATAAGCAATTCTGTTCTAGATTCTTCAAGATACTTAAGATAATTAGCATAATAGACTACACCACCAGCATCAGTGTCATGATAATATATTTTCTTCTCCATTTCATTTCTCCCTGTTTAGTTAAAAAATTTTATAAGATTACGCTACTTAATTAAAATGAACGTAAAAACTCACTCATATCCTGAGCTAAACCTATTTCTAAAGCAACCTTTTGCCTGCTTACCGGATGGGTAAAATTTAAATAAAAAGCATGTAACCCTAAACGTTTAAATCTAATCTTAAAATCACGTCGAAAAGCGTATTTGTCCTCACCTAATATTGGATGACCAATCTTTGCTAACTGTATTCTTAATTGGTTAGTTCTTCCAGTTGCTGGAGATAATTCTAACATACTCCAATCTAGGAAACCTTTTAAAACTCTATAAAAAGTCTTTGCGTATTTACTTTTCTCAGCAAAAATCTTACCTTCTCGGTCAATAATCCTGCCCTCCAAAATTCCTTTTCTTTTTTTTAAATTACCTTTAACAAAAGCAATATATTTTTTCTTAATTTCCCGATTTCTAAATTGATCAAACATCTTTTTTTGGATCTCTGAACTCTTAGCATAAATTACCAAACCAGTAGTTTCTCGATCTAGACGATGACAAGGAAAAGCTTTACTTCCTATTTGATTTTCTAAAAGTGAGGTTAAAGTATGTTTAGCTTCTTTCTTAGAAGCTTGAACCAAAACTTTAGCTATTTTATTAACTACGATTAAATAATCATCATCAAATATAATTTCAAAAGGTTTTTTCATTGTCTCTTTGCTATCAAACTAAGGTTGGTTTCTAAAGGCTTTCTAAATTATTAATAAAATACCTAAAAGACCTCCTATAGAATTGGCTAATATATCACCAAGTTCAAAACTTCTATAAGGCAAGAAATACTGCATTGTCTCTGTAACCAATCCTAGACAAAAAACATAAATGAATCCATACTTTTTGAAACTACTTATCTTCTTACGCAAAAAAGTATTTACAACTAAAAAAGCTAACAAAAAATAAATTAATCCATGAATTACTTTATCTTGAAAAGGAAATAACAACTGTGGTGGGAACTTAACTGGAAGTAAAGCAATTGCAACAACAAAAAAAGAATAACTATAAGTAGTATACCAAGAAAAAAGATAACGCATTAATTTTAAGAGAAAGCTACATCTGCCACCATTTCTGAGTTAACTCTTGACGGTGATATTTAAAAATATAATTATAAATATCTTCTTTGTGATCATCAGGAATACAGATAAATCTAATTCCTATTTCTCTTCTATCCGGATAA
>JAVCBZ010000022.1 GCA_030765735.1 Candidatus Susulua stagnicola
AATACAATATGAAAAACAAAAGGACTTATGGATTGGTGATAAAGATGTAAGAGTTCTACAATCTAAAATAGAACAGAGGAGATTGCAGAAGGAAATACTCACCGCATTAGATAAGAAAAAATATGATGATGAAGCAAAAGACTATGATAAAGCAATTCAGATATATATAGATACTCAAAGAAACCCCGAACATAGCGAGAAATATTTTTCTAAGCTTACCCCTGAACAGCAGAAGATCGTAACATTATCTCAGAATCTTCCTGATGGTATAAAAGTAATAGCAGATAACGTTGTTTCTAGCTATAAAACTCTTGGCTTAGAAGCATTAGACTCAGAAGTAATAAGAAATGTATTAGACAATTATACAGCTCGTGTTTGGGATCTTGAAGGCAAACAAGGAACTCAAAAATTCCGTAAGTTTGGAACGACTACACGCCACGCTAAAGCAAGGAAATTTGAAACTATTATAGAGGGCTGGGCTGATGGTTATAAATTAAAAGTAGAAGGTGCTACAACTAATCTTCAGATTTTAAAAGAAGAAATAGTAAAAACTATTGAAGATAAGAAGTTTATAAATTCTCTAAAAAAAATAAAAACTATTGATGGCCAACCTCTATTGTCTAGTAACCAATTAGAAGGATATAAAAGAGTAGAACACCCGAATTTTAAATCATGGAAATATGCAGGTAAAGCACCTGAGGTTGATGCTACAGGAAAAGTATATGGTAGAAATTTCTTTAGAGATGAGGAAGGCAATCTTTTTGAGAGAAGAGATCTATTTGCTCCAGAGAAAGAAGCTAAGAATCTTAATAATATTTTAGGAATATCAAAGTTAAAGGGAATACCTATAGTAGATTTTGCTACTAAATGGAACGCAGTTGTAAAGTCTTGGATTTTACAAAGTTCATTCTTTCATCATTTAGCTTTTATGAGATCGTATTACTTTGGAACTAACCATAAAAAATGGGATGAGATTGGCTTAAGACAGGCGTATAAGCAAGGTATCAAGGCCATAGAAGACGAAAATCCTCTTGTTATATTAGGTGTAAAGAATGGGCTTACTCTTGGATTAAAACAAGATTGGGATGAAGAAATATTAAAAGAGTCTTCAGCTATAGACAAATACCTTGATAAGATAAAAATTGTTAAGGGAACAAAAGATAAAGTTTTAGACTTAAGACAGAAACATGTTAACTTTCTCTTTGGAGAATTTGGTGCAGGATTAAAAGCTAAGTCTTTTATAATTGAGTATAAGAATATGCTAAAAAAACATCCTGATAAATCTTCTGATGAGATCGCTAAAATGGTTGCTAATTTAATCAATGATGATTTTGGTGGATTGCATTTGCAAAGGTTAGGAAGAAACCCTACCGTTCAACATATCTTTAGATTGTTTGGCCTAGCACCTGATTGGACTGAATCAAATATCAGGACAATGGTCAAATCATTTAAGGCAGGTAGTAAAGAAGAAACAAAATTTTATCGTAGATTTTGGTCTGGTATATTTACTAAAGCAGCGATAATAACAGTATTAGGCAATGCTTTAATGTCCGGGTTAGATGAAGATGACTCAGAAGGCAAAGGCTACTTTGGTAGAATGTCTCGTAATTATAAAAGAGCATGGAAAGAAGGAAAATTAAGATGGATGGATATTGATATAACAGCTCTTTATAAAATATTAGGTGGTAAAACTGATAACCGTAAATACTTCTCAGTATTAGGACATTTTAGAGATCCTATAAAATTCTTAACTCATCCTATTAGATCATTGCACCATAAAGGAAGTATATTATATGGAATGTTCCATGAAATGATGACAGGCGTTGATTGGGCTGGTAGAAGATTCACTACTGGGAAAGAATTGTTTGGAGTTGATAAAGAGAAAGGAAAATACAAGACTACACGAAAAGGGCGTTATAAAAAAGGTGATCCTAAGTGGGGTAAGTTAAAAGGTAAAACTGTAACTTGGGATTTTAAAGGTAAGGGTCCACTAAACTATACTCAGATCTTATCTTATACATTGTCACAAATGAAAGGGGCTACACCTGTACAGATACAAAATCTAATGGGTTGGCTTGCCGGTGAAATGGAAGGCTTTGATGCTTTCTTAAAGTCTATAGGGCTAAGAATATCAACTACTTATGACAAGCCAGATAAAAAAAAGAAAACTCGTAGATGGAGTGTAAAATGAGTGTAATTGAAATTATTTTAGCTATTATTTTCTGGGGATTTATTATATACTGTGTAAATGATGGTATGAAAAATCAAAATAAAACAAATAATGCTTGTAAAAGGAGGCTGAATGTTACTAAAAAAACTCTTAACAGTAGTCAGTAAAGTTAAAAAAGACTTAGAGGGGATAGTGGGTCTAATCCCCGAAGATAAACAAAGAATAATTAGAGATTTAATAATAAAAGCAGCAATCGCCTATGGTGAGGCTAAACTTAGAGAGGTTACAGATGAAAGAATTTAATCAAGACCTTTTAAAGCCCGGAGACAAGATTTTATTCCATACAAAAGGATTCTCTCCA
>JAVCBZ010000013.1 GCA_030765735.1 Candidatus Susulua stagnicola
CCGAATTTTTTACCAATAAGAGAGCTAACTTTTATAAAACCTTTGTCTGTGTGTAGGGTTTTATCTTCGGCTTTAATCATAAAGTTTCTTTTATCGTCGTGATAAAGGAACATTAGGTCGTTTTGTTTTATCATAGTATAAAATATATCACTATAAAAATATCTTGCAAGTGTATATTCTTTGTATTAAACTTTTCTTTATGAAATATATTGTTGTTGTACCCGATGGCGTGGCTGATTACCCTATTGATATCTTAGGAGGGAAGACTCCTCTAGAAGTAGCAGATACACCTTTTATGGATTCTTTAGCTAAGAAAGGAGTTCTAGGTAGAGTTAAGACTATTCCTAGAGGATTCACTCCTTCTAGTGATGTAGCTAATCTTTCTTTATTGGGTTATGACCCTAAGATTTATTATACTGGTAGGGGACCGCTTGAAGCTGCAAATTTGGGAGTAGAGTTAGAGGAAAGAGATTTAGCTTTTCGCTGTAATTTTATTACTACTGCTGGAGGTAAACTTCATGATTATAGTGCTGGTCATATAACTGATAAGGAATCTAAAATTCTTATTGAACATATTAATAAAAATTTAGGTACAGATAATATTGAATTTTTCTTTGGAACTAGTTATCGCAATCTTATGGTTATTCGTGGAGGATTAGATTTAGGTTTAGAAAAAGTAAAATATTTTGCGCCTCATGATATTATGGGTAAGGAAATATCTAAGCACTTACCTCAAGATAAAAATAGTAAAATTATTCTTGACCTTATGGAGCGTTCTAAAGATATTCTTAAATCAGATGAGATAAATAAGGTTAGAGTAGATTTGGGAGAAAATCCTGCAAATATGATTTGGCTTTGGGGTTGCGGGTCTAAGCCAACTATGCCTTTTTTTGAAAGTGAATATAATCTTAAGGGTGCAGTTATATCAGCTGTAGATTTAATAAAAGGTATTGGTAGGATAGTAAGATTAAAAGTCTTAGATGTCCAAGGTGCTACCGGTTATTATGACACTAATTACTTGGGCAAAGCTGAGGCTGCGATTAAAGCATTAGAAGTTTGTGATTTTGCTTTTATACATATAGAGGCTACTGATGAAGCTGGCCATAATCAAGACTTACGAATGAAAATAGCTTGTCTTGAAAGAATAGATAAACTTATTGTTGGAACAGTGCTTAATAAGTTAGAGGGCAAAGATTTTCGAATTTTGGTTACTCCAGATCATCCTACTCCGATTAGTTTAAGGACACATACTGATGAACCGGTACCTTTTTTAATCTCTGGTTCAGGAATAGAGAAAGATGAATTTTCTTCTTATTCTGAAAAAGAAGCTCAAAATAGTTCGCTTTACTTCGATAGAGGAGTAGATTTGTTAAAATATTTTCTTGCTAAATGAGCACAATTCTTTTTATTTTAATTATTAGTTTATTTATTGGAGTTTATTTTGTTTATGGCCGATATGTAGGCAGAATTTTTGGTATTTTAGAAATGTTTGAATTTAGGAAATTAGTAAAATGTCGAAAAAAATAAAAAGTAAATTAATTGTTCAAAAATACGGTGGCAGTTCAATAGCTGATGTAGAAAAGTTAGAGAAAGTTGCACAGAGAATTATTTCTTATGCAAAAAAGGGTAACAGAGTAGTTGTAGTTATATCAGCGATGGGTGATACCACTGATGAGTTAGTTAAGTTAGCAAAAGAAATCAATCCTAATCCTTCAGAACGGGAGATGGATATGTTAATGTCAACAGGAGAGCAGATATCTTCTTCTTTGTTGACCATGGCAATTCATGAGAAAGGTTTAGGGGCTATATCATTTACTGGTTCTCAGGTAGGAATAATTACTGATACTTATCATACTCAAGCTCGAATTTTGAAAATAGAGACTGATCGGATAAAAAAAGAGTTAGCTAGAGGTAATATCGTTATTGTTGCTGGATTCCAAGGATTAAGTACTTCTTCGGAAATAACTACTTTAGGGCGTGGTGGTTCAGATTTAAGCGCAGTGGCTTTAGCCGTATCTTTAAAAGCAGATTTGTGTGAAATCTATGCAGATGTGGAAGGTATATATACTGCTGATCCTAGAATTGTTTTAGAAGCTAAGAAATTAAATAATATTACTTTTGATGAAATGCTTGAGCTTGCAGCTTTAGGTGCTCAAGTTATGCATACTAGAGCAATTGAAGTAGCAAAGAAATTTAATATTCCGATACACGTAAGAGGGAGTTTTACTGAAAAGGAGGGAACAATAATTATGAAAAAAACACCAAATATAGAGGCACCAGTAGTAAGAGGCATAACTCTTACTAGCAATGAAGCAAAATTAACTTTATGTGATGTGCCTGATAAGCCAGGGATTGCGGCTCATTTATTTAATGAGTTAGCCCGACAAAACATTAATGTAGATATGATTGTTCAGAATGTAAGTCACAAAAAAATAACAGATATTTCTTTTACTGTACCCAAAAGTAATCTCATTAAGGCTCTTAAAATTTCAAATAGTATTTCTAAGAGTATTGGGATTGGGAAAGTTGTCTCAGATGAAACTATAGCTAAAGTTTCTATAGTTGGTGTTGGAATGAAATCTCATTCTGGAGTAGCAGCTAAATGTTTTTCTGTTTTAGCAAAGAATAAGATTAATGTTGATATGATTTCAACTTCAGAGATTAGTATCTCTTGTGTAATCAATAAAGGCGTTGGCAAAAAAGCATTAAAAGCTCTTCACAAAGGATTTAAATTAGGATAAACTAAAGATATAATAAAGGAATACAATTAAATGCAAAAAGTATATATTTATGACACTACTCTAAGAGATGGAACCCAAACTGAAGGGATATCTTTAAGCTGTAAGGATAAGATCAATATTGCTAAAAAGTTAGATGATTTTGGTGTTGATTTTATTGAAGGTGGCTGGCCATTTTCTAATCCTAAAGATAAAGAATTTTTTGATTATTTTAAAAATAATCCTTTAAAAAAGAGTAAGCTTGTTCCTTTTGGCTCTACTGCTCATCCTTCAAAGCCAGCTAGTGAGGAT
Source organism: Candidatus Susulua stagnicola (assembly GCA_030765735.1). GTDB lineage: Bacteria > Omnitrophota > Gorgyraeia > Duberdicusellales > 4484-171 > Susulua > Susulua stagnicola. The sequence goes on from JAVCBZ010000013.1 coordinate 3,030, forward strand.
AAGAATCTTATTAGCTTGCTTGATTCAGAAACTGAGTATGTTACTATTTTTGGTAAAACTTGGGATCTACATGTAAATGATATTTTAAGAATAAAATTAGAAGATAATATTAGAATTATTTCTGATAGTGTAGCCTTCTTAAACAAGAACGGTAAAAAAGTTTTCTATGATGCCGAACATTTTTTTGATGGTTATAAAGCTAACCCTGATTATGCTTTAAAGACAGTTCAAGCAGCTATAAAAGCTGGAGCAGAACTGGTTGTTTTTTGTGATACTAATGGTGGAATGCTACCTAGTGAAATTAAAACCATTGTTCAAGAAGTAAAGAGTAAGCTTTCTATAGATAAATTTGGCATACATTGCCATAATGATTTTGGAGTAGCAGTAGCAAATTCTATAATTAGTGTAGACCAAGGATGTATACATATTCAAGGGACCATAAATGGTTATGGGGAGAGATGCGGGAATGCAGATTTAGTGTCGATAATCAGCATATTGCAATTAAGAATTGGTAAGAGTGTTGTATCAGCTAAAAATTTAGCTGAAATAACTCATTTATCTCGTTTTGTAAGTGAGGTTTGTAATATGGCCCATCGTGATAATTATCCTTTTGTTGGGCGAAGTGCTTTTGCTCATAAGGGAGGAATTCATATTGATGCTGTAATTAAAAATCCTCGAGCTTATGAGAATATTGATCCGGGTTTAGTAGGCAACAAGAGAAAATTTGTTGTTTCTGAATTAGCTGGAAAATCTACTTTAGTATTAAAAGCTAAAGAATTAGAGTTTGATTTAGATAAGAAGTCGGATAAAGCTAAAAATTTGCATAAACTTATTCAAAACTTAGAAAAAGAAGGATATCAGTTTGAAGCTGCTGAAGGATCTTTTAAACTATTGCTTCAAAAGGAATTTAAAAACCATAAAAACTTTTTTGATTTATTAGGTTTTAAAGTTGTTGTTGAGAAGAAAGAAGATAACAAATTAGTTTCAGAAGCTTTAATAAAATTAAAAATTAATGGAAAAGAAGAACATATTTCTTCTTTAGGTGATGGTCCAGTTAATGCTTTAGATAATGCTTTAAGAAAAGCTTTGTCTAAATTTCATCCTACTCTTTCTAAGATGCACCTTACTGATTTTAAAGTTAGGGTTTTAGATGAAAAAGGAGGAACTACAGCAAAGGTTAGAGTTTTAATTGAGTCTCAAGATGAAGGAGATAGTTGGTCAACTATTGGTGTTTCTGAGAATATCATTGAGGCATCTTGGCAGGCTTTAGCTGATAGTGTCGAATATAAGCTACTTAAAGACTTAAAATAGAGAGGTTAAGCCTCTTTTTATCCTTAACAATATAAAAATAATAATAGAAAAAAGAAGGTTTAATTTCATTGTTGTTTTTTTGGGAGCCAATGATATAATTTAGATTACTATGTATCCAATTTTTGCAAAGCAAAGATGCCCGAAGGGCAATATTGGATTCAGCGTAAGTAATAGTTTGGAAGCAGGCGGTTTGCTAAAAATATAAAGTAATAAAAGCAGTATGAACTATTGTAGATAAACGATGAAAGGTGCTAAAATACTATTAGAAAGCTTAATTCGTGAAGGGGTAGAGGTAATCTTTGGTTATCCTGGGGGAACAGTTATACCTATATTTGATTGCTTATATGATTCCCCGATAAAATTTATCGTAACTCGTCATGAACAGGCAGCTGCTCATGCTGCTGATGGTTATGCTCGTTCTACTGGTAAGGTTGGGGTTTGCTTGTCTACTTCTGGGCCAGGAGCTACTAACTTAATTACTGGTATTGCTACTGCTCACATGGATTCAGTGCCAATTATTGCAATAACTGGTCAGGTAAAAACATCTTTAATTGGTAATGATGCTTTTCAAGAAGCAGATGTTACTGGAGTAACTCGTTCTGTATCAAAGTATAATTATTTAGTAAAAGATGTTAAAGATCTTGCTTATACTATAAAAGAAGCTTTTTATATAGCTAGTACTGGAAGACCAGGCCCAGTAGTTATAGATTTGCCAGTTGATATACAAATTCAAGATACAGATTTTAATTATCCTGAAAAAATAGAAATGAGGAGCTATAATCCTACTTGTTATGGCCATCCGGGCCAGATAAAAAAAGCCTTAAAGCTAATTTATAAATCTAAGAAGCCGGTAATTATTGCTGGTGGAGGAATTTTAATTTCAGAAGCCAGTAATGAACTTTTGAAGTTTGTTGGAAAAACTAAAATTCCTGTTTCTACTACTCTTATGGGCTTAGGAGCATTTCCAGCTACAAATGATTTATTTTTAGGTATGCCAGGAATGCATGGTACTGTTTATGCTAACTTGGCTATTACTGAGAGCGATCTTTTAATTTCAGTTGGGTCACGTTTTGATGATAGAGTTACTGGTAAGCTTGATGCTTTTGCTCCTGAGGCAAAGATAATTCATGTTGATATCGATCCGACTTCAATAAGCAAGAATATAAAAGTAGATGTTCCTATTGTTGGAGATGCTAAAAATGTTTTAGGCCAACTTATTGAAGAAATGGATGAGTCTAAACTTTTAGATTTAAGTAAGTGGCATAAAAGAATAGAAGGTTGGAAGAAGAAAAATCCACTTGCTTATAAGAAACATAACAGTGGTAAGATTAAACCTCAGCATGTTATTGAAGAAATTTATAAGCAGACTAAGGGAGAAGCTATTATTGTTACTGAAGTAGGGCAAAATCAGATGTGGGCAGCTCAATTTTATAAGTATGATCATCCACGTCAATTTTTGTCTAGTGGAGGATTAGGAACTATGGGCTATGGTTTTCCAGCATCAATTGGTGCAAAAGTAGCTAATCCTAAAAAGGAAGTAATTTTAATAGCTGGAGATGGCTCAATACAAATGAATATTCAAGAGTTAGCTACTTTAAGCACTTACAACATAAATGTAAAGATGATTATCTTAAATAATGGTTATTTGGGAATGGTAAGGCAATGGCAAGAACTTTTTTACGATCGACGTTATTCAGGAACGACTTTGAAGAATCCTGATTTTGTTAAAGTTGCCCAAGGCTATGGGATTAAAGGCATTAAAATTGAGAAGATTAGTGAAGTAGAAGAGTCAGTTAAAAAAATTCTTTTAGCTAAGACACCAGTTATGGCTGACTTTAGAATTGAGCCTGAAGAGAATGTATTTCCAATGGTTCCTGCTGGTGAAGCAATTAATAGAATGATAGGGGGAATGGCTTAAGGATAGAGAACAGAGGTCAGAGGTCAGAGGTCAGAGGTCAGAAATTAAAAATCTGATTTCTGAATTGGAGAAATAGAGCGAACAATGAGACATACTATACAAGCTTTAGTTGAAAATAGATTTGGAGTTTTAGCAAGAGTTGCTTCTTTGTTTAGTGCTCGAGGATATAATATTGAATCTTTAGCAGTAGGTGAGACTCACGACCCTACAGTTTCTTGTATGACTATAGTAGCTAATGCTGAGGATGAGAGAATATTAGAGCAGATAAAGAAACAACTTAATAAACTTATCGATGTAATCATTGTAATTGATTTTACTCATCGAGATTATGTTGATAGAGATTTAATTTTAATTAAAATATTAAATAATGATGGAAACAAAAAAGCTATAGAAAAATTAGTTAAAAAATTTCCAGTAAAAATTATTAATAAAACTGAAAAAGATTTTCTTTTAGAAATTTGTTCTAGTCGTCATCAGGAAGATGAGATTTTGAAACAACTAAAGAGTTTAGGAATAAAGGAATTAGTGAGAACTGGTAGAATTGCAATAAGTAAATAGAAGAGTTCATAGTTCATAGCTCATAGAATTTAGGCTAAGAACTAAGAACTAAACAGGAGGTATCGGAATGGCTAAGATGTATTACGACAAAGATGCTGATTTAGAGATAATTAAAAATCTTAAAGTAGCTATTATTGGTTATGGAATTCAAGGAAGAGGACAAGGCTTAAATTTAAGAGATAGCGGGGTAAAAGTTTTAGTTAGTGAATTAGAAGGCACACCAAATTATGAACAAGCCAAGAAAGATGGCTTTGATGTTCTTTCTGCAGAAGATGCTGCTAACCAAGCGGACATTATACAGATATTAACTCAGGATCATGTTCAGGGCATGGTTTATAAAAAAGCAATAGAAGCTAATCTTAAAGAAGGTAATGCTCTTGTGTTTTCTCATGGATTTAATATACATTTTAAACAAATAGTGCCACCAGCCAATGTTGATGTTTTTATGGTTGCACCTAAAGGTCCTGGGGCTTTAGTTAGAGAACAGTATGAGTTAGGTAGAGGTGTTCCTTGCCTTATAGCAGTGTTTCAGGATTATAGTGGTAAGTCTAAGGATAAAGCTTTGGCTTACGCTAAAGCAATAGGTGGAACAAGGGCTGGTGTTATTGAAACTACTTTTAAAGAAGAAACTGAAACAGATCTTTTTGGCGAGCAAGCAGTACTTTGCGGTGGTACTTCAGAGTTGGTAAAAGCTGGCTTTGATACTTTAGTTGAAGCTGGATATCAGCCGGAAATTGCTTATTTTGAATGTTTGCATGAACTTAAACTGATTACTGATCTTATTTATAAAAACGGTATTTCTGGTATGAGAAAGAGAGTATCTGATACTGCTGAGTATGGAGACATAACTAGAGGTAAAAGAATTGTTAATAAACAGACTAGAGAAGAAATGAAAAAAATTCTTGGTGAAATTCAGTCAGGTTCGTTTTCTGATGAATGGATAAAAGAAAACCAAGATGGTAGACCAAATTATAATAGGATAACTGAAGAAGAGAAAGGCCATTTGATTGAGAAAGTAGGTAAAGAGCTTCGAGGCATGATGCCTTGGATGGAATAGATTAGGGTTGAAGGATGAAGGAAGAAGGCTGAAGGATGAAGGAAGAAGGAAGAAGGATGAAGGATGAAGGAAGAAGGCGAAAAGAGAAAGTCATTGTTTTTGACACTACCTTAAGAGATGGAGAGCAGGCTCCAGGAGCATCTTTAACTTCTGAACAAAAGTTAGAAATAGCCTATCAATTAGAAAAATTAGGAGTAGATGTAATTGAAGCCGGTTTTCCTATTGCTAGTCCTGATGATTTTAAAGCTGTAGATCTTATTTCTCGGAGTATAAAAAAAAGCTCTATTTGTGGTTTGGCAAGATGCTTAACTAAAGATATAGAAGCTGCTAGTAAATCGTTGGCAAGAGCTAAGCATCCTCGTATCCATATCTTTTTAGCTACTTCAAAAATTCACCTTAAATATAAATTCAAAAAAGCTGAAGATGAAATACTGACTTTGGCTAAAAAAGCTACTAAGTTTGCTCGTAACTTATGTTCTGATATTGAATTCTCACCGGAAGATGCTACTCGTTCTGATAAAGACTTTTTGTATCGAGTGATTGAGGCAGCTATAAAAGAAGGGGCAAGAACAATAAACATTCCTGACACAGTAGGATATTCTTATCCCCAAGAGGTTTATTCTTTAATTACTGATATTCGTAATAATGTTCCTAATATTAATAAAGCAATTATAGCTATACATTGTCATGATGATTTAGGAATGGCAGTAGCAAATTCTTTATCAGCCGTTTTAGCTGGAGCTCGTCAAGTGCATTGCACAATAAACGGTATTGGTGAGCGAGCAGGTAATGCTTCGCTGGAAGAGGTTGTAATGGCTTTAAATACGCGTAAGGATGCTTTTAATAACCTTAGGGTAGAAGTAAATACAAAAGAAATTGCTCGTACTTCTCGTTTAGTTAGTAATCTTACTGGGTTTATTATTCCTCCTAATAAAGCTATTGTTGGCAAGAATGCTTTTGCTCATGAGTCGGGGATTCACCAAGATGCTATTTTAAAAAAACGTAGTACTTATGAGATAATGAATCCTAAGGATGTAGGGATAGATAAGAGTCAAATAGTTCTAGGTAAGCATTCTGGACGGCATGCTTTAGCTAAGAGATTAGAAAGAGTAGGCTTTAAATTTTCAAAACAAAGAATAGATATAATTTTTAAGCAGTTTAAAGAATTAGCTGATAAGAAAAAAGAAATTTTTGATGATGATTTGGTTGCTTTAGCTGAAGAGCAAACAAAACCAAAGGTTAAAATTTATGATTTAATTTCAGCTAAAGTAATTACCGAGACTAATGTCTTGCCTCATGCGGAGATTAAGATTAAATATAAAGGTAAAGTTTGTGAAGCTAAATCTACTGGAGATGGACCAGTAGATGCTTGTTATAAAGCTATTGATAAAATTACCGGAGTAAAAACAAAACTTCTTAACTATAAGCTTGATGCAATTACTATAGGGAAAGATGCACAAGGCCGAGTAAAAGTAGAGATTATTGTTAAAGGTAAAACTATTAGCGGTCACGGGGCAAGCACAGATATTTTAGAATCTTCAGTAAAAGCTTATCTTGATGCTCTAAATAGAGTTGGATGAAATATTTAAAGAATATTATTGGAATTGCTGTAGTCATTGTATTAGCTTTAGGAATAATTAATTTCCATAAAATAAAGGAATTAAGTTTTCTAAAGAATAAAGCTAATATTTGGCAAGAGTCAGCAAAACAAAAATTAGGGATTTATAAACATAATCTTTCTTTTACTTTTGCTCCTGAGCGAAAACGCCCTCTAAGTTTTCTTAGTAGAGAAGCCAAGCTTGTCCACTTAGCTAAGAATGTATTTGGTCAATTTGATCCGTCAGAATGGGATAATTTTTGGAATTTAATTTATGACCCTATTGAAGAAGAGCAAGGTCAGGAAATGGTAAAGAGATATCGAACGCAGGGAGAAATAGAGCATTATCTTAGATATAACAATGCTAATCCTTTTTCTTACTTTAAGAAGGAGCATTGGAGTTATTTTTGGAATATTGTTTTTGGAGCAGAAGAATGAATTTTGTAAAAATATATGGTTTAGTAGGTAATCCAATAGAGCATTCTTTCTCTCCAATAATGCATAATGCTGTTTTTAAGGAATTTAATATTCCTGGTGAATATCGTTTGTTTTCAAAACAGCCAGAAGAGTTACAACCGTTCTTAAGTAATTTAGAAAGTGAGAATATTTATGGGCTTAATGTTACGGTTCCTTATAAAGAAAAAGTGTTAGATTTTGGTTTGATAGGATTAGACAATTCATCTCCTTATGCAAAAGATATAAAAGCTGTAAATACAATAGTCAGAAAAGAAAAAGTTTTAAAAGGATTTAATACTGATGTGGCAGGATTCTTAAGACATTTAAATAAAGTAAATTTTAATCCTCTAGCCAAAAAAGTAGCAATATTAGGCGCTGGTGGGGCTGGAAAAGCTGTAGCTTATGCTGTAGCAAAAAAAGGAGCAAGCCAGGTAGATATTTTTGATATTGATAAAAATAAAGCTCAAGCTGTTTCTGTTATGCTGAGAGAGTTGTTTCCTAAGCTTGGTGTGTCAACAGTAGAGCAAATTCAAGAGCTGGATATGAAGAATAAAGATTTACTAGTAAATGCAACTCCTATAGGGCTAAAAGAAGATGACCCTTGTTTGGTAGAAGCGGATATGTTACATGAAGATTTATTTGTTTATGACCTTATTTATAATCCTTCCCCAACAAAATTATTGTCTCTTGCCAAAGAGAAGGGTTTGGAATGTTCTAACGGTTTAGGCATGCTTGTTTATCAAGGAGCCTTTTCTTTTTTTTATTTTACTCAAACTTCTATTCCTTATGTTAAAATAGTAGGAATAATGTGGAAAGCAATAGATAAGGAGTTAAAAAAAAGATGATTATAAAAATATTTGCATTTATTTTTGGTAGTTGTGTTGGTAGCTTTTTGAATGTATGTATTTACCGCCTACCTAAAGAAAAATCTTTAGCTTTTCCCGGTTCTTCTTGTACAAAGTGTAAAACTCTTATTAAGTGGTATGACAATGTACCTATTTTAAGTTATTTTTTTCTAAAAGGTCGTTGCAGGAAATGTGGTGAGAAAATATCCCTAAGGTATCCTTTAGTAGAGCTTATTACTGCTATATTTTTTCTAGTTTTGTATTTAAAGTTAGGGCTTACTATAGAGTTAGCAAAGTATGTATTTCTTTTTTCATTATTAGTAGTGGTTTCATTTATTGATATTGATTATCATGCGATTCCAATATATTTGTGTTTTATAGGAATTGTTGTAGGGCTAGGTTTTGCTTTATGGTCAACCTTAGAACTTTTAAAATCTGGAGTTTTTGATTTAAAAGTCTTACCTTTTTATAAGTCTTTTATAGGATTACTCTTTGGGTTTGGCTTTACTTATGGTTTTAAGTTTTTTGGCGATATTGGTCTTGATTTTTATCTTAAATGTCGCAAGCAAGAGTCAATTGAAGGAGAAAAAGAATCTTTAGGCTTAGGTGATGTTGATTTTATGGGAATGGTTGGTGTGTTTTTAGGAATAAAAGCAGTAGTCCTTGTATTTTTCATTGCACCTTTTATAGCTTTATTATATTCTATTTTTGCTGTTATTTTTAAAAAAACACATTTGATACCTTATTTGCCGTATTTATCTTTAGCAACATTAATTACATTTTTTTGGGGAAATAAAATACTTAGTTTTATTTTAGGGATAGGAGGATGAAATGCGAATTTTAACTGCTGGTGAATCCCATGGGGAATATATTACTACTGTTTTAGAAGGATTTCCTAAAGGGGTTGAAATTGATCAGAAATTCATTAATCAAGAATTAAAAAAGAGGATGTCTGGTTTTGGTCGAGGGAAACGGATGTCTATAGAAAGCGATAAGGTTAATATTATCTCTGGGTTACGCAATAAAATAACCTTAGGTAGTCCGATAGCAATGTTAGTTAAGAATAAAGACAATAAGATATTTACTCAAAAGAAAGATATTTTGCCTGTTCTTTCTGTTCCGCGACCTTCACATGCTGATTTAGCTGGAGCAATGAAGTATCAGGAAACAGATATAAGAAATATACTTGAGCGATCATCAGCAAGAGAAACAGTAGCTAGAGTTTGTGCTGGAGCTGTATGCAAACAATTTCTTCTAAATTTTGGAATAAAAATTGCTAGTTTTACTTTAAGTGTTGGAGGCGTTTCTTCTGATAAGGTTCCAAAGAGTGTAGATGATATTATTAGTAAAGCTAAGGGGTCAAAGTTGAATTGCATAGATAAGAGTAAAGAAAAATTAATGGTTAAGGAAATTGAAGTTGCTGCTGTTATCGGAGATAGTTTAGGAGGGATAATTGAACTTTGGATAGATAAGGCTCCACCGGGGTTAGGTAGTTGTATGCAGTTTGATAAACGCTTAGACGCTAGGCTTGCTTCTTATTTAATGAGTGTTCCAGCAGTTAAAGGGGTTGAAGTAGGTTTAGGTTTTGATTATGCAAGAGCCAAAGGTTCTGCTGCACATGATCCAATATATTACAAGGAAGGTGAAGGGTTTATTAGGAAGACTAATAATTCTGGTGGAATCGAGGGCGGGGTATCTACAGGGCTACCAATTGTGCTAAGGTTAGCGATGAAGCCAATCGCTACATTAGGTAAGCCTCTTGATTCAGTAAATATAATTAATAAAAAAGCTACAAAGGCACCGATTGTACGATCTGACGTTTGTGCTGTAGCTGCTTGTGGTTTTATTGCTGAGAATATGTCAGCAATTGCAATAACAGAGAGTTTTTTAGAAAAGTTTGGATCTGATACTTTATCAGAAATAAGTTCTAATTATAGTAGTTATCTAAAGGCTCTTAAATCATTTTCTAAAAAATCTTAAATTAATTTGAGAACTGTAGAAAGTATTTCTATTTTAAAAATTACAATATAAGGAGGATTAATGTTTGATTTAGGTAAATTAGGTGATTTATCAAAGATGGCATCTCAGGCAAAAAATATTCAAGAAAAGCAAGATCGTTCCCAGCGTGAGCAGATGGATATTTTGAAGAAAATATCAGCTCAACTTGAGGAAGTTATATCCTTGATTAAGAAAAAAAGTTAATAAAAATAAATTATGAAGAAATTCTTTTTAGCTTTTTTATTAGTTTCTTTTTTCGCATTAACTGCAATTGCTGATACTGTTTGTCTAAAGAATAGTAAAAGTGTTAGTGGTGATATTATAGAAAGGACTGATGGAATAGAAACCATTCAGCAAGATCTATTGTTGCTTTCTACCTTAGATAGAAAGTTATTTGGATGCTAATGATATTCATTTTGTTGTTGTTGGAGCAGGGCATTTAGTTGGAGAGGAAGGAATTATTTCATTGTTAAGTAAGAGGGGATATTTTCTTGAGCAATTGTAATTGAGGAAGTAGAGACACCAAAATAAATTAATTAAATGATAAAAAAAGTAGCGCTGATAGCATCAATAATTTTACCTTTTTGGAATATACCTTTGATTGTAAGGATAGTTAAGAGAAAATCATCTCGAGATATTAGTATGCATTGGGTAGTAGGGGTGTGGACTTGTTTTGTTCTTATGGCTCCTCAGGGTTTTATTTCAGAAGATTTAGTTTTTAGGACATTTAGTATTATAAATTTCATTTTTTTTACCATAGTATTTATTATTGTGCTTGTTTATAGAAAAGAAAGACCTAAGAGGCTAGAGAAAGAGTAAATGAAGAAAATATTTTTTATTTTTTTACTTTGTTTTATAGGTTGCTCGCCTTTAGAATTTAGTAGACTTATTGGAGTGGGAACTGAGCGTTTTAGAGAAGCTGGTAAGATATATACTAAGGACTTTAATTTAGATTTGGCTTCTTGTTATAGGAGAATATGTTTAGAACTAAGAGATATGGAAGCTTCTTTTTATCGAGGAAGTCAGGAAGAAGGTTTTGTTGTGGTTACTAATTTTGGTAAAGTTCTGCCTCAGTGTAGTAGCTCAACAGAAATAGCAATATTTTTTACAGAATTAGGTAGCTATAAGGTTCGGGTAGAAGTTATTTCTCTTAACTATGCAGTGGCTGAAGCTGTATCATTAAAAATTTTTGATTGCCTAGAAGGCAGAGAAAAAGGGTATATTAAATCATAGGAGAGGTAAAACTTGGATAAAGAATGGATTAATATTTATACTATTTTTGATGAGTTAGAAGGTCCACAACTAGAGGCAATGCTAAAAGAGAATAATATCCCGGTAGATGTATTTTATTATCAGGCTACCTCAGTTTTTTCAATATTTCAGCCAACAATTGGTAAAGGAGTAATAAGAGTTAGAGAAGA
>JAVCBZ010000102.1 GCA_030765735.1 Candidatus Susulua stagnicola
CATAAAGAAAAATTTAACCAAGAATGCTGTAAGTATGGTAATTATTGATCGGGATAAGGTAGCTAATGTTTTAAAAGATAAAAATGCTTTGGGATATAGCAAAATTGTTGAGATGGCTGCTGAGAGCAATGATAAGTTAGTCGAGAAATATTTAGAAACTGGAGAATTAACTGAAGCCGAGTTTAGACCAGCTCTTGAAAAAGCTATTCTTAATTCTATCCTTTTCCCGGTAGTTGGTGGAATGGCTACTCAAGAGATAGGCATTGATTGTCTTCTTGATTTGATTGTTGATATTATGCCATCAGTAGGCGAATCTTTGCCTAGGACAGCTAAGGATAAAACTTCCCAAGAGATACAAATCGAACCTAAAATTGATGCTCCTTTTTCAGCTCAGGTATTTAAAACTATTGTTGACCCTTTTGTTGGCCAGCTGACTATTTTTAGGGTATTTTCTGGCCAGTTAAATTCGAATAGTGAGTTTTACGATACTACTAAAGGCGCGAAAGAAAAGTTCGGTCAGCTTTATTTTTTACAAGGTAAACGGCAAGCAGCTCAAGAAACAGTTGTTGCTGGTGACATTGCAGCAGTGGCAAAACTTAAAAGCGCTGAGACTCAAGATACTATTTGTGATTCTTCTCGAATTATAGAATTTTCTAAAGTAAATTTTCCTTCCCCAGCTTATTCAGCTTCAGTTAAACCTAAAACTCGTCAAGATGAAGATAAGATATCTTCAGCTCTTCATCGTTTGACTAGTGAAGATCCTACATGTAGCACTTCCTTAGATCCTCAAACTAAAGAACTTATTATCTCTGGTATGGGTGAGCTACACATTAAGGTAATTATTGATCGAATGAAGAGAAAATATAATGCTAATGTAGAATTAGGCACGCCTAAGGTTCCTTATCTTGAAACCATTTCTAAATCAGCTCAAGCAACTTATAAGCATAAAAAACAAAGTGGAGGCCGTGGTCAATATGGTGATGTAAGCATAGAGATAGAGCCTTTGGAACGAGGAAAGAAATTTGAATTTGTTAATAAGATTGTTGGTGGATCAATTCCTCGTAATTTTATTCCTTCAGTAGAAAAAGGGTTGCATAGAGCGATGAGCCAAGGTTTTATAGCGGGTTATCCAATCGTAGACATTCGGGTAACTCTTTTTGATGGTTCTTATCATCCAGTAGATTCATCAGACATGGCTTTTCAAATTGCAGCAAATCATGCTTTGAGTAAAGCTTTCCAACAAGCTGGTGGTGTGTTGTTAGAGCCGATTATGAATGTAGAAATCGTTGCCCCTGAAGAAGTTATGGGTCAAATTACTGGGGATATAAATAGTAGACGCGGTCGAGTAATGGGAATGGAAGTTAAAGGTAAAAATGAAGTTGTTAAGGCTAAAATCCCTTTAGCTGAGATGTTTAAATATACCTCAGACCTACGGTCAGTTACTGGTGGACGTGGTAACTATTCAATGAGTTTTTCTAACTACGATATTGTGCCTAGTCGGATTACCCAAGGTATTGCCGAGGAAGCAAAAAACGCTAAACAGGAGAAGCATGTATAATGAAAATATTTAATCTTGGTCTTGAAATTGAACCCGGCAAATATAAATATAAGCTTGAGTGGGCAGATAAATTAATTGAAAAATTTTCACCTCAAAAAATATCTTTGTATTCGGTTGAGTTTGTGGATAGCGAACCTGAGCTTGCTGATGCAATTGTATTTGAACAAAGCAAAAAATTAGATTTAGTTGTAATTGATTTAGAGAAAATAGAGAAAAGGATTCTTAAAACTGAAGATGAAGTTGAGAAAGCTACTCTCTTCAAAGCTCAAAATTTTTTAGAAGAAGAAAAATTACTTTGTGATGGTGATTTTACTTCTGGTGAGGTGGAAACTTTTAAGCTGTTGCAATTAGTTACTTCTAAACCTTGTTTGGGGGTTAATGAGGTTAGTGATATTAATGAGTTGATAAAAGAACTTATCAATAAAGCTGGAGTGCTTTTATTTTTTACTGCTGGTAAAAAAGAAGTTCATGTTTGGAGTGTGGAAAAGGGGGAAAATATTTTAGAAGCTGCTGGTAAAATCCATAGCGATTTAAAGAGAGGATTTATTAAGGCTGATATTGCTAATTGTAAGGACTTAGATAGCTTTTTTAATATGGCTGAAGCTAAATCACGGGGGTTCGTAAAAATAGTCAACAGAGATTATATCGTTGAAGAAGGAGATATAATTGAAATAAGGTTTAATGTTTAATGATCCGCCTTGGGCGGAGAATTAAATCCGCCGAAGCTATTTTAAGTGTAGGAGGATTAAATAAAATGTTAAGAATTAGAAAAGCGTTAATAAGTGTTTGGGATAAAAAAGGAATAGCTGAATTTGCTAGGAAATTAGCAGAATTTGGCACTGAAATAGTTTCAACAGGGAAAACTGCAGCTCTCCTGCGTAGAGCTGGAGTGTCAGTTAAAGATATTTCAAACTTAACTTCTTTTCCTGAGATCCTTTCAGGAAGGGTGAAGACTTTGCATCCCAAGGTATTTGGAGGAATCTTAGCTAATAAGAAACATCCTCTACATATGGAAGAAATAAGAAGTCTAGGCATAAAGCCAATTGATATGGTAGTAGTTAATCTTTATCCTTTTGTTGAAAAATCAAAAGAGAATTTAAGCTGGGATGAGATGATAGAGTATATAGATATTGGTGGGCCGTCAATAATTAGAGCAGCAGCTAAAAATTTTAAAAATGTTGCCTGTATTAGCAATAATCGGCAATATAAATTAATTTTAAATGAACTTCAGAAAAGCAAAGGTTTTATATCTGAGAAAACTTTAAAAAGTTTAGCTGAAGAAGCTTTTCATACTACTAAGGAATATGATAATGCGATTTGTAATTATTTCAAAGGCAAGAATGTTATGAGTTGGAATTTAGAACAAGCTCAATCTTTGCGTTATGGTGAAAATCCTCACCAAAATAGCAGTTTGTTTAAAGTGGTAGATTTTAAAAATGTAAAGTTTAAACAGTATCAGGGCAAAACTTTGTCTTATAATAATTTTCTAGATTTAGATACAGCTATGCAGCAAGTAAAAGAATTCAGTGAGCCGGCAGCTGTTATTATTAAACATGCTTCTATCTGTGGAGTTGGGGTTGATAAAAAATTAGCTACAGCTTATAAAAAAGCATATCAGATTGATAAAATTTCTAGCTTTGGCGGGATCATTGCCTTAAACAGAAAAGTAGATAAAGAAACTGCTTGCCAAATCTTAGCTAGTGAATTTAAAGAATGTATTGTTGCTAGCTCTTATTCTAAAGAAGCATTAAAGATTTTTTCAGGTAAAAAAAATTTTAGAGTTCTTGAGGCTGATTTTGCTCAAAAGTCTGACCTTAAAGATGTAAAAACTACTATGTTTGGATATCTTGTTCAAAGTCGGAATTCATTAACTTTGGATAAGAATAACTTAAAAGTGGTAACAAAGAAAAAACCTACTCAACGCGAACTTAAAGATTTAATATTTGCTTGGAAAGTTGTAAAATGGGTGAAATCTAATGCTATTGTTATAGTTAAGAATAATTCTGTTTTAGGTATTGGAGGAGGTCAACCTTCAAGAGTCGGTTCAGTAAAAATTGCTTTGAGCAAAGTTAAAACTTCTCAAAGATTAGCAGTATTGGCTTCGGATGGATTTTTTCCTAAAGATGATTCAATAAAAGTTGCTTACAAGAGAGGAATCAGGGCTATAATCCAGCCTGGAGGTTCGATAAAGGATAAAGATGTCATAGAAGCTTGTGATAAATTAGGTATAAGTATGGTTTTTACAGGCATTCGTCATTTCCGTCATTAAAGTGTAAAAGAGTTAATGAGTATATGGGGAGAGAAGCAATTCTTTTATTTGCGCTGTATTCATTTAACTATTTGTGACTAACTCATTAGCTTGTTTACCCATCTACCCATCCACTTAAGAATGTTTGAACAATATAAGCAAGCAAAAGATTACTTAAATTCTTTTCAAAATTATGAGTTAGTTTCATATTTTCCTTATCAGAATTCAATTAAGTTGGAAAGGATGTATCTCTTGCTCCAACATTTAAAAATTCCTTATCAAGCCTTAAGAGCTATCCATATTGCTGGTACAAAAGGGAAAGGGTCAACTGCTCATTTTTTAGTTTCTTTACTTGCTACCTCAGGCTTTAAAGTAGGGCTTTTCAGTTCACCACATTTTTTTGATTTTAGAGAAAGAATCCAAATAATTAAGAATTCGAAATCTAAAGTTAAAAGTAGTTTAATTTCTAAGAATGATTTAATTAAGATTGTTGAAGAGTTTCGGATTGGCTTAGGGGATTTAAAAATTCCGCAAAAATTGGGTCCAATAACTTTTTTTGAAATTCTTACAGCTGTTACTTTTAGCTATTTCCTTAGAAAAGGTGTTGATTTTGTTGTTTTAGAAACTGGTTTGGGTGGTAGGTTAGACTCTACTAATGTGATTAGTCCTTTACTTAGCATAATTACTCATATTGGTTATGATCATACTGATAAATTAGGTAAAAAATTGTCTGAAATTGCTAGCGAAAAAGCTGGGATAATAAAAAAGAATGTACCTTTAGTCTGTTCATTTCAACCTTTGGCTGCTTTGAAAGCAATCAAAGATAAAGCTAAGCGTGAAGTTGCGCCATTTTTTTACTTTACGAAAAATTTTGAAGTTGGAAACATAAGGTTTAAAAAAGAATTTACTTATTTTAATTTTAAGTTTAATAATTTTATATTAAGAGATTTAAAAATTTATCTCAAAGGAAAACATCAAGTTGAAAATGCAGCTTTAGCTTTAGCGGCTATTTTTTTATTGGAGAGTAAGGGAACACTTAGTAAAAAAATAAATTATAAGAGTGGGCTTAGAACATCTGGCCTTCCAGGAAGATTTGAAGTTATTAGCAAGTTACCTTTAATTGTTGTTGATGTTGCCCACAATCCTTCTTCGTTTTTAATTTTAGGAAATAGTTTAAAAAAATATTTTCCTAGAAAAAAAATCATTTTAATTTTTGCTTGTTCTCAAGATAAAGACGCTAAGAAAATGCTTAAGGCAATAAACTACTCTTATCTAATTCTTAGTAGTTTTGATAGTTTACGCTCTAAGAATACTTTAGAATTAGCCATAGCTGGGGATAAAAATGTTTACTTAACTAAGAGTATAGCTGAAGCTATGGAGCAAGCCAAAAATAAGTATAATAACAAATCGATTATTGTTGTTAGCGGTTCTTTCTTTTTGGTAACTGAGGCTAAAAAGCTCTTGCAACCAAGAAATAAAAGATTAATAAAAGATGCTGGATTTTTTAGTAATTACCTATAAAATACCCTTACTATGTCTGATTTTAGATTAAAGGATTATAAATTAGGAGATACTATCGTTGCTATTGCTACCTTTCCTGGTAAGTCGGCTTTAGGAGTAATTAAGGTTTCAGGGCCAAAGGCATTAACAATTGCAGCTAAACTTTTTAAGTCTCATAAAAAAAAGGATATTAAGCGAGTAAAAAGTCACACTCTTCATTATGGATGGATTTTGGATAAGAAGAAAGGAGAAATGATAAAGGAAAAAGGAGAAAGGAGAAATGATGGAGGAGAGGGGCTAGTAGATGAAGTTTTATTAAGTGTTATGCGTAAACCCTCTACTTATACCAAAGAAGATGTTATTGAAATTTCTTCTCATGGAGGGGTAGCAGTAGTAAATAAGATTTTAGAGTTAGCGCTAAGACAAGGAGCTCGATTAGCCTTACCGGGTGAGTTTACTTATCGAGCTTTAATTGGAGGAAGAATTGATCTTCTTCAAGCTGAGAGTATTCGAGGAATTGTTGATGCTAAGAGTCAAGGAGCTCTTAGCTTAGCTTCTGCACAATTAAGAGGAGATGCAAGCTCAAAAGTAAAGAAACTTAAAGAAGAGATAAAAGAATTATTTATTGAGAGTGAGAGTGCAATAAATTTTCCTGAAGAGGATATAGATTTTTCTTCTTTAACAGTAAAGGAAAGAATAGAAAGCTTAATTAACAAGGTTAGTGATTTTATTTATGGTAGTCGAGAAGCTGAAGTTATTTGTGAAGGTCTTAAGTGTGTTATTTGTGGCAAGGCTAATGTTGGGAAATCGACTCTTTTTAATTGTTTGCTTAAAGAGGAGAGAGTGATAGTCAGTAGAACTGCTGGAACTACTCGCGATGTTATTGAAGAAACTATAAACATAAGAGGGGTTCCTTTACGAATTTATGATACGGCTGGGATTATTGAACCTAAAGATTTAATTACTAAGAAAGCCTTAAA
>JAVCBZ010000019.1 GCA_030765735.1 Candidatus Susulua stagnicola
CCAAAAAGAATATTTTTATTCTGTTGTTTTTGTCGTGAAATTAAAATTCTAGGAAATTCTTCATTTGTTATTTCAATATAAGGATAACTTTTATTATCTCTAAGAGAAATATTATACTTTGGCTTTTTTTCTTTAATTAAAGCAGCTTCTAAAATTAAAGCCTGCTCTGGGCTTATACATTCAATATAATCAATATCTTCAATATTTTTTAAAAGGCTATCTGTTTTGGTATCAACTACCTTAGAAAAATAACTTCTAACTCTCTTCCGTAGCGAAGTTGCCTTACCAACATAAATCACCTTGCCTATTTTTGATTTCATAATATAGACACCAGGACTTAATGGTAATTCGTTTACTTTTTCTTTAATATCCACTGTTTAAAATAATTAATTTGTTTTATCTTCAGAATGTATCCAATAGTAATAAATATACCTAATAATAAAATTAGAACAATCAACATATTAATATACTTATTAAAAAGAAGAGAATTTAAGAGGACACGGGCAACAACACCCATACTAATACTTAACAAAAGAATCTTGAAAAATTCTTTTTTAGTATCTTGGAAATCTATTTTACCTATCTTTTTTATAAACCAATAATAAAGAAAACAAAAATTAAAACCTGCAGCTAAACTACTGCCTAATGCTACTCCTCCAATTTTTAAAGGAAACATTAAAATTGCGCTTAAAATAATATTAATAACTAATGAAATAGTTGCAATCTTTGCTGGAAGGGTTGTATCTTTTAGGGCATAAAAAGAATTAACTAATAATTTTATGCCACAAAAAAAGAACAAACCAAAAGAATAAAAGAAAAGAACTGAAGCAGTCATGCTTAAAGAATTAGCATCAAACTTTCCGCGAGCAAAAGTAACATTAATAATATCTTTAGAAGTAAACAGAAAAAAACTAACTAAAGGAACAATAAAAAAAATAATATTTTGAAAAGAAAAAACAAAAAGCTTCTTAAAGTCGTCCATATTCCCTTTCTTATGATAAGCTGATAGGTCAACTATAGCAACTCGTGATATTGAAAGAGCAACAAGCGCAAATGGAAGTTGAATCAATCTATTGGCATAATAAACAGAAGCTAATGCTCCTTGTCCTACTATTGAAACTAGAGAAGAAAACATAGTATCAATAAAAACACTTAAATGATAAACAATGCTAGCCCAAATCCGAGGAATAAACAATTTTAACATCCGAATAACTTCGCTTTCTTTCAAAGACTTAAAAAAATTAAATTTAAAAACAAAGCCTTCTCTCTTAAGAAAAATGAAAGGAAAAATTACTTGAAGGAATCCTGCGACTACCACACAAATGATAAGGATATAATTCTCATAAAATTTGCTAAAAAATATTATTCCAATAATAAAAGAAATATTTAAAAAAATAGGATTTATAGCTGGAATAAAAAATTTCTTCAACGAATACAAAAGAGATACAATATTGGCCGAAATACCAATAAGAAAAAGATAAATAAAAGTTATGCGAGTAAACGATACTGCCAGATTAAACTTGAAGGTTTCAGCTAAAAAACCAGGAGCAATAATAGTAACCAAAACCTTAGCAAAAATAATACCAAGAATGGTGGCAACAAAAAGAATAACCATAAAAAGAGAGATCAAATGATTGCCTATTTCAAACATTCTCTCTTTATTATCTTGATATTCTGAAAGAACTGGAGTAGCTACTGAATCCGAAAAACCTTCAGCAAAAATACTCCTAAATATATTAGGTAAACGAAAAGATACAATAAATGCCTCAAGAATTCCCGTAGTACCAAAAAAGTTAGCGATTAGTATATCTCTTATAAAACCTAATATTCTCGAGGATAATGTCCCCAAACCTAATATGTATGTATTTTTAACAATTCTTTTAAGCATAAGATTCTTCGTTCCACTCAGAATCTGATCACACAGATTAAAAAGAGATTACAAAGATAAAAAAAGCATTGAAAACTATATAAAAATCACTGTAATCTTCCCCTATCTCTGTAATCAAGTTCTTTCCATTCTGCACAAAATTCTGGAAAGAACTAAAAAAAGGCTTGACATTATTGTAGTATTTCTATAAAATCATCCCTAAAACAAGGAGGAACAATGCCCCAAAGAAAAACAGCACAAAAAGATTTAAGAAAAAACAAAAAAAGACACGAAAGAAATTTAGTTATTAAGCAAAATGTAAAAGACACAATAAAAAAGCTTAAAAAGGCTATAGTTTCTAAGGATGATTCAACTAAGGAAAAAGCTCTAACAGCAGTATATAAAGTTCTCGATAGAGCTGCATCTAAAAATATGTTACATCCAAATAAAGCATCTCGAAAGAAGAGTCGTCTTACTAAGTTAGCAAATAAAACTACTTCTAAATCTTCTTAAGCGTTAATTCAACAAACTTCTAAAATATCAATGAGCAGATAGCTCTTTAATCAAGAGGTTAAGTCGCTATTTAATGATGCCCAAGAACTTTTGTTAAAAGTGACTCAATAACCAAACGAGAGTCCAAACCTTTTTCTTTTATCGCTCGATCTGCTTCCCACAAATATTTAAAATATTTATCTTTTTTGGCAGGATCTTTAAGAAATGAAATCTTACTAACTAAAATTCCTATAATTTGAGGCCCTAGTATTCTATCTTTAGAGCCACCAGCAAATAGCTTTTCAGTAATATAGACGGATTCTGACAAATTATTTTTTCGCAAGCTTGCCATAAAGTCCTCTATCGTAACCTGTCCTTTAATTGAAGCCACTTTAGATAAAGTAGCCTTTTTTAAAACAGAAACAAAAAAATCATCATTAACGAACTTT
Source organism: Candidatus Susulua stagnicola (assembly GCA_030765735.1). Taxonomy (GTDB): domain Bacteria; phylum Omnitrophota; class Gorgyraeia; order Duberdicusellales; family 4484-171; genus Susulua; species Susulua stagnicola. The sequence continues at coordinate 2,809 of JAVCBZ010000019.1, forward strand.
TTATTTTTTTGAAATTGATAATAATCTTTATCTGTTTCAAAAATAAGATAATTATTAGATAATATCCTATCTAAATTAGTAAAAAGAAATTTCCTTATCTCTACAGGTAAATCGTCTACATTCTTAAAAATTATTATTTTATTTTTCCCAAAAGAAGTAGTAAAAAGCTTTTCTCCTAAATCTTTAGCATTCGCTTCTTTACTATAAACTATAAGGTTATTAAAAGATGAGGCTTTTTCTTTTAATATTCTTTTCTTTATATTCTCTATAACACGTTGGCGTTGTGAAAAGTCAGTTCCTACAATTAAAAAAACTCTTTCCCTGATGTTTACCATTCTTCTGTAACTGCCTCACATATTCTTCTAGCCGTATCATCTATTAAATCTAACTGAGCAGCGCTTTCACTTGTTCGAACAATACCATCATTATCATCAGGAATACTATCAAGATAATAAGTCGCTTCTCCACTAACGTTCTTATCTTGCAATACTTTTCCATCACCATCTGTAAGTTTTATATGAGTATTTAAACGCAGTCTTTGCTCATCTACTTCATCTGCATTATTGTAACGCAAAGTATCCCGGCTATAATCATTAACAGTACAAACGAGGTTAAGCGCTTTTGGATCTTCACTTACCACCCTAAGATTTCCCTCGATATTAAACTTACTGACTATCTCATTAGTTAATCTATTTTCAATCAAAATAGGAAAACTGGTATAATCTGAATATTTTCTATTTTCAGAAGTAATATTTATATTATTTATTACTGGCTTAATTACTATTGTGTTTTGCGTATAAACAAAACCTCGAGTAGTATATCCACAACCAATTATAATAAAAAATAATAAAACTAAAAATTTTTTCATCATTGCCTCCTGAAACTTTTTTTATTTTATCTTTACTTAATTACCAAAACCAGAATTTCTTTTTATTCTCTTTTCTCTCTTGTTGTTTTCTCTTTCGAGCTTCTTCTTTTAAGGCTTTCTTCCTAGCTTTGATCTTATTCTTTTCCTTTATCTTTTCTTGCTTCCTTTTAGCCTTATCATCTTTAAGTGCTTGTTTTCTTGCTAACTTAGCTTCTTTAACCTCTCTCTTCTTATCTATCTTCTCTCGTCTCTCTTCTACCTTCTCTCGCCTCTTGTCTACTTTAGCTTCCCTAACTGCTTTTGCTTCCACCTTTTTCTCTTGCTTCTTAAATTCACTTTTTGTAAGATTTCTTCGAATCAACAACTCTAGTTCTTCAATACTCTCAACAGCAAAAGTATAATAATCACTATTAGGATAATTTTTAACCACCTTTTTATAATAAATTATACTACTTCTATATTGGTCTTGGTTTTCATAAAACTCTCCAGTATCAAATAATTTCTTTGCCTCTTTATTTCTTAAAACCTTAAGTTGATCTTCTGCTTCTTCAGAAATCTTTTCTTCAGGGTGCTCTCTTATAAACTCATCAAGCCTACTTGTTGCTTCTTGAAGATATGAAGAATCATAATCAGCTCCAGAAAAAGCTCTTGAAGTCGCTAGGGCTAATTGATATTTTCCTGGTGCAGCCCATTCGCTATCTGAATAATCATCTATAACTTTTTGAAAAGCTATTCTAGATTCTTCATATCGCCCTAATTGGAAAAATATCATTCCTAATTTATATTGAGCTCTAGGTGCATACTCTGAATATGGTACTTTATCAACGATTCCTCTAAATATCTGGATTGAAGGATGTTCCACAAAGTCATAAACAGATAATCCCAACCATTCCTTACTCTCTCTATTCAAGAAATATTCCCCAATGTTATATTCCCTCTCAACTATTTCATTTATTCGCTGGCTATTTGGGTAGGAATCAATTAATTTCTGATACTCTAGGAAGGCTTCGTAAGATTTATCAAACTTCTCCAAGCACCTAGCTAAATAATATTGAGCTTCAGCAGCTTCCTTAGCATCAGGATAATTAACTAAAAGCTTTTTGAATTCTTCATAAGCCTCTTTATACTCATCTTCATTAAAATACTTAACAGCTTGTTTATATTGAAGATAAGGAGTAGCTAAGGCAGCATATTTAGGATTTTTCCATTTTTGAGTCTTTGGAGACCATATCCAAAATGGATATGCCTCAAAGGAAAAAAGAAGTAAAATCAAAAGAATTATGCTCTTTCTCATAGAAAAAACTATATCAGAAGGCTTGTTCCTTGTCAAACCATTAAATGTGCTGAGTTTTGCCTTAAGCTTTAGGCCTAATGCTCTTATTTTTAAAGAAAAAATAAGTTAGAACTACTCCTAAAATTAAATAATAGATAATTATAGCTTTAAAAGAAAAATCGTAAAAAATAAACGAAAATTTTATTGACCCCAAACTTTGAACCAAATTAATAAAGCCTGATATAAGCAAAGACAATACTTCTCCAAAAGATTGGGCTATGAATTTAAAAGGAGAAAAAATCAATAAAAGAAAATTAACCGCTAAAATAAAAGTAAAAAAAGGAATTAAAATAAGATTATAAAAAATACTTAAAATATATATTTTTCCGAAATAATAAGAAACTACTGGAGTTAGGAAAAGAGTTACAAAAAAAGAACAAAAAAACATTTGCTTTAGATAATTCAACCATGCTATCTTCATTGACTTTATATTAAATATTTTAAAACTTATAATCATAGCAAATACAGAAATAAATGATAACTGAAATCCAATCGCAAAGAGAGACGAAGAATCTAAAAATAAAGCAATAAAACCGGCTAAAGCTAAAGAATTCAACAGATTAGCTTTTCTCTGAAAGAAAAAACTAAAAACAAATATCGAATACATAGTAACAGCTCGCAAAGTAGAAGAACTAGCTCCAGTAAGAAAAGTATAAAAACAAAGAAATACTAAAGAACCAATAAGTGAAACTCTAAATTTTATATTAAAAAGTCTCAATATAAAAAATAAAACCAACGAAGTAAACCCTAGATGTAATCCACTTATGGCTAGGAGATGAGACACACCGGCATTAGAAAAAACCTTTTTCTCTTTACCTAAAAGCTCCTTTCTCCCTAAAAATACTCCGCTTAAAAACCTATATCCCTGACTTGAGCAATTTTCCTTAAAGGTATTAAGAATATATTTAGATGACTTTATTGTAAATTGAGTCCAAATTCCTAAAGGTAATTCTTTAACATCAACGTCTTTCTTGATATTTAAAGAATAATATGAATAATCACGATATTTTCTTTTAGCTATTTTACCCACAAATTGGTAATATCTTAGATAATCCATAATCTGGGTATAATCGCTAACCTTTACTTTAAGTTTTAAGGAATGAGAGTTTATTTTTTTCACTTCAGCAGTAAAAGTATTCTTATTAGCTCCTTCTTTAGGTAAAGAAATAACTTTTAAAGTAATAATACTTTCTTTTTTAAGGAATTTATTGCTAATTTGAGATGATGAAGAAAGATGCCACAAAGCTCCTAAAGAAAGCAAAAAAAATAAAATAAAGATATCTGAAAATAATAATTTCTGTTTTTTATAGAAAAAAATTATTAAAATAGAAAAAAGTACACAGCTAATAAAGAATGCCCAAAACAATAAAATAAACTTACCAAAAACAACTCCAATTGAAAAAGCAATAAAAATGCAAAATGGCAATAAATGACTAAAACTCTTGGTTTTCATTTTAGAGAGTTGTCAAAAATATAATTATTTTAATACTCTTATTGCTACAAAGTGATACAACCTGGCACAGTTTTACAAGGACCTTTAATTTTATCAAATCTACTATTTTTTATTTTAGTTAAAAAATTTTTTCTCCTCAGACCAGAATAAATTTCCTTTAACGACTTCTCGTGAACATTACCAAAAACTAATTCATTATTTGAATCCCTGCAACAAGCATACCATGACCCATCAGGAGCCAGAAAAATACTAGTTTCTATCATATTGATCAAAGGACATTTTAACCCTTTAGTAGAAATTTTTGCTTTTAATATTGATTTTCTCTCAGCCCAGCCAAAAATTTTATTTCTTGCTACTCCATCAGATCTCGGTCTTAGAAATATCTTAACCTTTTTCTTAATTTGCTCATAATCATCAGGAATATTAATAAGTGACTTATCTTTTAACTTACTAGGATAAAAACCAAAATTATCATGAATCTTAGTAATATAATCATTAAGTGTGGCAACTCGAATTGAAAGAATTATATTTGACCCATAAGCAGATCTGCAATTAACAAAATTAGCTAAATTTCTCATGGTCCTCTTTATGTCTAAACCTTTAACGTGATAATAATTAGCTTCATCCTTGCCATCTATGTTGCACCAAACAGAATCAATAAGATTCTTTGATATAAAAATCTTGGATAAACGAGAAGAAAAATTAAAAAAATTAGTAAATACTTCTATGAAAACATTGGGAAGCTTTTCTCTTATATAGATTGATATTTTCAAAATATCTGGATTTAGGAAACAATCTCCATTCTCTCCTAACTGTACTTTTTTTATACAATGATCCTCTTTAAACTCTGGAGAAGCTACTTCATCAATTATTTTTTTTACAGTTTCAAAAGACATATGCTTTTTTTTAATTCTTCGTCCTCTATCTGTGGGACACATAATGCAATTAGCTACACAAGCCGAAGACAAAGATAAATTTAAATTTGTAATCATAACCTTAATCCTAATTCCTTCAATCTTTCAAATTTTTTACTTCCAATTCCTTTAATTTTTTTTAAATCATCTAACTTTTTAAATTTACCAAATTCATTACGATATTTAACAATTCTAATAGCAATCACTTCACCTACACCGGGCATACTCTGTAAACTGTCTACATTAGCAGTATTTATATTAATAACTTGAATTTGATCAATAACTTCAATAGGTTCAATAGGTTCAATTGCTAACGAACTTATGTTAAGAAATCTTAACAAACTTGCAACTAAAATAAAAAAACCTATAAAAAGAAGCACTTTGCGTTCTTGGCGAGTAAGATGAAGCATAACTTTACAAAAATCTCAAAAACAGGAAAAAATTATAGTTTAAATTACAATATTTACTACTTTTTTGTCGACATAAATAATTTTTTTAGGCTTTTTATCTAAAAGTAATTTTTTAATTTTATCCAAGGCAAGAGCTTCTTGTTCGATCTTTTCTTTAGGCCAATTAACATCTATCTTTAACTTACCCCTAACCTTACCGCCAATAAGAACTGCGATCTCCACCTCTTCTTCTTCTAAATATTTCTCCTCCACTTTTGGCCAATTTCTATCCAAAACAGACGAGTTATTACCTAAAATCTGATTAACCTCTTCACTTAGATGAGGAGTAAAAGGTGCTAGGAGTATAAAGATAGTATTAACAGCTTGTTTAAAAATTTCTTTTCGCAAGCAACCTTCAGCTAAACCTTTATAGGTTTGATTTACTAACTCCATAATCCTACTTATAGCTGTATTAAATTGAAAATTACCTTCTAAATCTCGAGTTACATCCTTAATTGTGGAATGTATTTTCTTAGTAAGTTCTCTTTCAGTTAAATTGGGTTCTCCTTGGGTATTATCATCTTTATACTCGATTAACGTATCTACTAAACGTAGAGCTCTTTGGATAAATCTCCAAACTCCTTGTAAGCCTTCATCCTGCCACTCAACATCTTTTTGAGGCGGACCCATAAATAAAATATAAAGCCGCATTGTATCAGCGCCATATCTATTTAGAATATAATCAGGAGCAACAACATTACCTTTTGACTTAGACATCTTAGCTCCATCTTTGACAATCATTCCTTGAGTAAACAATCTTTTAAAAGGTTCAGAAAAATCAATCAAACCCTCACTCTTAAGAAATTTATTAATAAATCTTGAATACATAAGATGCAAAATTGCATGTTCTACTCCACCAATATATTGATCTACAGGAAGCCATTTATTAACATCTTCGCTTACAAAAGGTACTTTCTCATTTTTTGAAGATATATAACGTAAATAATACCAACTAGAATCAACAAAAGTATCCATAGTATCAGTTTCACGTTTAGCCGGACCGCCACACTTTGGACACTTAACCTGCATAAACTCATCAATGTAAGTTAAAGGAGATTGCCCAGTAGGCAAGAATTCCTTAACATCAGGAAGTAAAACTGGTAAATCTTCTTCAGGCACTGGTACCTGACCACAATAGGGACAATAAATAATCGGGATTGGTGCTCCCCAATAACGTTGACGAGAAACCAACCAATCTCTTAATCTATAGTTAATAGTTCTTTTACCTATTCTGTGAGATTCCATATCATCAGCAATTTTTTCTTTTGCTTCTTGAGAATTCAAACCATCAAAATGACCAGAATTAACTAAAACACCTTCTCCTTCAAAAACATCTTTGCTGTCTGAATCAGAATCCTCAGAGCTACAATCTTTTATAACCTTTCTCACCGATAAGTTATATTTTTTAGCAAATTCTAAATCTCTGCTATCATGAGCTGGAACACACATTATGGCTCCAGTACCATAACCAACAGGAATATAATTAGCAATCCAAATAGGAATTTTCTCAGCATTCATAGGATTTATAGCAAACTTTCCAGTAAACATTCCTTCCTTTTCACCAATTTCACACTTGTATCCAGAACTAGATTGGTCCTTAATTTTATCGATAAACTTTTTTATCTCTTCTCTATTAGGGGCATCAGCAATTAACTCTTCTATATTTGGATGAGCCCAATTTAAAGCTATAAAAGTAGCACCTAAAATAGTATCTACCCGAGTAGTAAAACATTTTAATTTTGTTTCTGAGCCTTCTATTGGAAAATCTATTTCAACCCCAACTGATCTTCCAATCCAATTATCTTGCATTGTTTTAACTCTTTGTGGCCACTCTTCTAACAATTCTAAATCATCCAACAAAACTTGAGCATAATCAGTTATCTTAAAAAACCACTGCTCTAGATTCTTAAGGTTAACTTCAGTCGAGCAGCGTTCACATTTATTATCAACAACCTGTTCATTAGCCAAAACTGTCTTACAAGAATTACACCAATTAACAGCAGCTTGCTTACGATAAGCAAGCCCTTTGTTATAAAGCTTTAAAAAAATCCACTGAGTCCATTTATAATAATCTGGAAGACAAGTTGTTACTTCTCTAGACCAATCATAACCTATCCCCCAACTCTGCAATTGCTCTGTTATTCGTTTAATATTCCTAGAAGTCCATTCCTGAGGGTGAACTTTATTTTTAATTGCTTGATTTTCAGCCGGAAGGCCAAAAGCATCCCAACCTATGGGGCTTAAAACATAAAAACCACGCATCTTCTTGTAACGAGCCACAGCATCTCCAATTACATAATTACGAGCATGACCTACATGAAGTTCGCTTGAAGGATAAGGAAACATAACCAAACAATAATACTTATTCTCTGTAACTTTATCAGTTTCAACTGTAAAAGTTTTCTTATCTCTCCAATATTCTTGCCATTTCTTATCAATTTCTTTTGTATATTCCATTTTTCTTTTTATCCTTTGCTCTTTATTTTTTTTACTTTATACAACTTTCTTACTGCATTTAAATTTTCTTTATCGGCATCATCACTATCTTTAGGTGTCTCTAAAACAAATGGTAATTCTCTTAACTTAGGATGATTAACTATTAAATTAAAACCGTTCCGACCAATGCTCCCTTTACCAATAGCATAATGACGATCAATAAGAGAGCCTAATTCTTCCTGAGTATCATTAAGATGAATAACTTTTAGATATTCTAGTCCTACTTCCTGTTCAATCTCATCAAGTAAATTTTTTAAACCTCTAGGTTCATTTATCTTATATCCTGCCGCCCAAGCATGAGCAGTATCTAGACAAAGGCCCACTGCTTCAGGCCGATTTAAACCATCAAAGATAACCTTATGATGAGAAAACTTATAACCTAACCAGTGACCACTTCCAGAAGTATTCTCAATAAGAACTTTAGTCTTTACTGCTTTTGTTTCTTTTAAAATCTTATTTAGAGCCTGAACTATTCTCAAAAGCCCTCCCTTTTCTGTTCCCCCTTTGTAAGAACCCATGTGAGTAACTAAATAATCAGCTCCAAGGCTATCAGCTTCCAAGAGATCAGAAATAAATTCTTTTATCGTAATTTTATAAAAACTTTTTGTTGGAGTAGCCAAATTAAGCGAATAAGGTATATGTATGACTACTGGATTAATTCTTGATTTTTTTACTCTCTTTTTAAATTCTTCAACATCTTCATCACTTAAAAAACCTTTCCTCCATTGACGAGGATTACGAGAAAAAATCTGCATTGTATTGCAACCAAGTTCAGCTGCCCTATCAATGGACTTATAAATCTTACCAGCAATCGATACATGAACACCTAATTTTAACAACATTTTACCCCCCCCTTCAACCCACTACAGCAATATAAAAGGGGTCAACTCCCTTTTATAAAAGGGGTCAACTCCCTTTTTCCAGAAAACTATGGAGCCGGAGAGATTTGAACTCTCGACCTCTACACTGCCAGTGTAGCGTTCTCCCAGCTGAACTACGGCCCCAAGCCTTTGCTTCGCAAAGGAAATTCCAAATAACAAATCACAAAAGACAAAAAATATTACCATTTAGAGAAGAAGTTGTCAATATTAGCGAAATTTTAGTTAAATTTTAAACCGAACCAAAATCTCACCCCGTAGGTGGTATTTGGTTTTACGTTTATTATTTAAGCATGTCCAAAGGGTTGACAAAAAAAATCAACAATGCTATGATTTTCACTTAATTGCCGGAGTGATGGTAACAACTATTGCGAAGCAATATTAAGTAAACAATAAATATAACAGTTGTTCCCATAATCTCCAACAGAATAGATAGCAACTTTGTAAGCAAAAAGAAGCTTTACTAAGAAAGAAAAACTTTATGCCGGAGTGATGGAATTGGCAGACGTGCGGGATTCAAAATCCCGTCTTCGAGAGAAGGTGAGGGTTCAAGTCCCTCCTCCGGCATTTTAAATACCACGCCCTATTCTCCTCAATATCTGGTATAATATTTAAATGAATAAATTTAAATTAGACAAATTTCAAGAAGAAGCAATTAATGCTAGCCGCGAGAATAACTCAATAATCGTAAGTGCTCCTACTGGAGCAGGAAAAACCCTAATTGCTGAGTATATAATAGAAGATTGTATAAAAAATAATAAAGGGATAATTTATACTGCTCCGATAAAAGCTTTAAGCAACCAAAAATTCAGAGACTTTTCTCAAAAATATCCTGAAAAAACAGGAATTCTTACCGGAGACGTAAGTATAAATAGAAACGCTCCAATTTTAATTATGACTACTGAAATCTTTCGTAATGCTATTCTTGTAAATCCTCAAGAATTTGCACACCGAGAATGGATAATCTTTGATGAAATTCATTATCTTGATGATCCAGAAAGAGGTACTGTCTGGGAAGAAACAATAATCCTTCTACCCAAACAAATGAAAATATTAGCTTTAAGTGCAACTATCCCTAATATTGACCAATTTGTAGGATGGCTAAGAAAAATCCATAGTTTTCCTTTAAAATCAATAATAGAAAGCGTAAGACCAGTACCTTTACACTTTTGCTTTCAATCCAATAATGAGATATTTTATAATTTAAAAGAACTAAAAAGTACTAATCTTCTCCGCAAAACTTTAGCTAAAACTTCTTACCAAGAAAAATATACATTTTCTAAACCAAACAAGACTAAAAGCCTTTTGAAAAGTATAGATAACTTCAATGGCTACCCTTGTATATATTTCTCTTTCTCTAGAAAAAAATGTGAAGATTTAGCCCAAGAAGCTGGGCAATTTAATTTTCTAAATAAAGATGAAAAAATTAAAATAACAACAATATTCAATGACTTGTTAGACAAATTCAATATTTTTTCCTCGCCTCATGTAGATTTTCTTGAGCCATTAATAAAAAGAGGTATTGCCTATCACCATGCTGGACTCTTGCCAACACTAAAAGAAATCATTGAAAGGCTATTTACTACTGGCTTAATAAAATTAATTTTTACTACTGAAACTTTTGCCCTAGGAATAAATATGCCAGCAAAAACAGTCATATTTGATTCTCTAAGTAAATTTTACGGTAGATATCATAGTTGTTTGAAGACCCGGGATTTCTATCAAATGGCTGGACGTGCTGGAAGACGTGGACTTGATAAAGAAGGCTTTGTAGTATCACGGATAAATCCTTCTCACATAGATATGCTTTCTTTAGAAAAAATAATCTACGGGAAATATGAACCTATTCAAAGCCAACTTAACTCTTGTTATGCTACCATTTTAAACCTTTACAAAGTAATGAATGAAAAGCTTTATGATATTTACCCTAAGTCTTTTCATTGCTATCAAGATAAAGCTTTAAAGAAAAAAGAAGTATTAAGCCTTTTAAAAAGAAAAGTATCTTTACTCAAAAGTCTTGGTTATATTAAAGGAACAGAAATAACTCAAAAAGCACAATTAGCAGCTAAAGTTTACAGCTTTGAATTAGCTATTGGAGAACTATTTGAAGCTGGATTTATAGATAGTCTCTGCGAAGAAGACTTATTTGTTTTTGTAGTTTCCTTAGTTTATGAACCAAGAAAAAGTGACAAAAGACCTAAATTAACTAAAAAAACAAAAGCCTTAAGAGGTAAAATAGATAAATTTATAAGAAATATACACTATCAAGAAAGACACTTTCGGATTTATCCTTTAAGCAAAAAATTCTTCTTTTACTTAAGTGAAATTTGCCGTATGTGGTTTGCTGGAGCAAGTTTTCCAAAAATAAATCAATATTGCTCTATAGATGAAGGGGAAATAGTAAGATATTTTAGAATGGCTGTCCAAGTATTACGAGAAATAAGTACATCTGAGACCATAAATGAATCTTTAAAGATTAAAATATCAAATTGTTTAAAGAAAGTAAACCGTGATGTTGTAGATGCCGAAAAGCAATTACGCCAAACAATCTAAGTTTACAAAGAAACTCAGCCTCTTATTCCAAAAAATCAACAAAAGCTGCTTTAGCAGGTTTTTCTTGACAATATTTAATTTTTCAGTATATTAGATTACCTATGAGTAAAAGATGTGAAATTTGTAAAAAGAAGGCAATAACTGGCAATAGCGTTGCCAGAAGAGGCCTACCTAAGAAAAAAGGTGGAATAGGCTTAAAAACTACTGGGATAACTAAAAGAAGATTCCTTCCTAATCTTCAATCAAAAAGGATTATTGTCGACGGTAAAATAAAGAAAGTTCTTGTCTGTGCCAAGTGCATAAAAAGCGGTAAACTACCCCTACCTTTGAGAAAGCCTGCAGTCTCTGATAATTAATTTAGGAGTATTGTAATAATAGTTAGCCTGAAGGGAGAATGCTATATCAAATTTATCAGCATAATCCATAATCTCTAAGATATCTTTATCATTCACAATAGCTTCAAAAGTTCTATAATCATCTTCAAGCCATAAAGAATAAAAAGATTTAATTTTCTTGGATACACCTTTTTTAGAAATATTATAAGCAACAAAAATAGGTTTAGGATTACCTTCTCCATAAGGTTTTAAATTCTCTAATCCCTGAATAAACTTCATGTCTATATCATTAAGACCTAATAGAGCATCAATATTAATAGAAGGAATAAAATCCTCAGGACATAAATCTTCTTTTATCGAAGCATTCATTTTTTCTCTAAAATTTTCTAATTCATCTTTTTTAATCTCTACCCCAGCGGCTTTACTATGACCACCATAAACAATTAAAGAATCAGCGCACTTATCTAACATCTCTATTAAATGCACATTCTCGATAGACCGAGCAGAACCTTTTCCAATGTCCTGGTCAAAAGAAAATACAAAAGACGGTCTATAATATTTATTAACTAAACGAGAAGCTACAATACCCAAAACTCCAGGATGCCAACCATCTCCAGAAACAACGTTTGCATGTTTATCTTCACCATTATCTTTAATATTTTGCTCAGCCTGTTTTAAAATTTCTACCTCTATAGATCTTCTTGATTTATTATAACCATTAAGTTTAGAAGCTAACTCATAGGCCTTGTCATTATCTTCAGTTAAAAATAATTCTAAAGACTCTTTAGCATGAGCAACTCGGCCTGAAGCATTAATCCGAGGGCCAAGAATAAAGCCAATACGAAAAGTATCTATACTCTCCTGTTTAATGCTACCAGCCTTGCAAAGAGCTTTTATAGCTATACGTGGGCTTTGTTTAATTGCCTTTAATCCTCCTTTTAATAATACTCTATTTTCTCCCCTTAAAGGAACAACATCACAAACCAATGATAAGGCAACTAAATCTAATGTATGTTCAGGTAAAGAATCTGTTAAGGCTTGCAATAACTTAAAAGATAGGGCTCCAGCACTTAAATCTTTAAAAGGATATTTTGAATCTTTTCTTTTAGGATTAATAAAAGCAAAAGGTTTAATTGACTCGTCGCTTATTAGGTGATGATCAACTACAATAACATCTATCTCAAATGATTTTGCTAATAATATTTCTTCTGCGGCTGTTGTGCCACAGTCAAAAGCAATAATTAAACTTATCCCCTGATTTTTTGCTTTAGTAATGGCTTCTTTATTTAAACCATAACCTTCTTCTATACGATGGGGAATATAAAAAGAAAACAAATTAGGAAATTCTTTAGAAAATTCATGAAAAATAGCTAAAGAAGTAATTCCATCGACATCATAATCACCAAAAACAAGTACTTTCTCTTCTCTCTTAACAGCTTGCTTAATTCTAGCTACTGCTTTTTCAATATCAGGAAGTAAAGATGGACAATGAAGACTAGCAAGACTAGGATCAATAACACTCTGGAAATCTTCTTTTTTCATCCCTCGATTAAGAAAAACTTGAGCTAAAAAAACAGATATGCCATAAGCTTTAGCGAGCTCGCAAGCCTTAGGATTTAATTCTTTTATCTTCCACAAATGTCTTCGCATTTTAATTTTTAAAAAAGGAATCTATCTACATTTTCTCGACAGGCTTAATACCTAAGAGAGAGAGGCCACAATGAAAAACTATTTTTACGGCACCAACCAAGTTAGTTCTTGCTTGAAATACTTTTTTATCATCATCTAAAACTCTTTTTTTCTCATAAAACTTATGAAAACTAGCCGCTAAATCTTTTAAAAATTCAATAATAAAGACTGGCTCTTGTGAATGATATGCTTTATCAAGACAATAGGAAAATTGCAACAATGCCCTAAGAAGCGCTAATTCTTCAGGGTCCTTTAGAAACTTGCTAAAACTAGTGTCAAAAGAAACCTTTTCAATTTTTCTAAAAATGCTTTCAATGCGAGCACAAACATACTGAATATAATATAGAGGATTATTGAAAGAAGCTTCTTTAGCTAAATCAAGATCAAATTCAAGATGAGAAGAGTTTCTACGAGTAAGATAATAAAATCTTGTTGCATCCGACCCTACATCTCTAATTAAATCTGAGAGTAAAATCATTGTTCCCGCCCTTTTTGACATTCGCTCTTTTGTCTTTAAAGTTACTAATTGTATTATGATTATCTTTAGAATATCTTGATCGTGTTTTAAAGCTTTTATCGCTGATTTTACTCTTTTTATGTACCCATGATGATCAGGCCCCCATAAATTTATTAATTTATTAAACTTACGGTCAATTTTATCCTTATGATAAGCAATATCTGAAGCAAAATAAGTAAGTTCTCCGTCAGCTTTCTTGATAACCCTATCCTTGTCATCACCAAATTTAGTCGAAGAAAACCACAAAGCCCCTTCTTTCTCATAAATAAAATCTTTTTTCTTCAAAAGATTAATAGCCTCTTCAACCTTTTTCCCTTGAATCAATGCCTTCTGGCTAAACCAATTATCAAATTTTATTCCTAAGACACAAAGATCCTTCTTAATAAGATCAATCTGCTCTTTAAGGATTGCCTTGGTTAATCGATTTCTATCCGATTCTAATTTAATAATAGATGGCTTACTTGCAGTCGTACTAACGTATTCACCCTTATACCCATCCTCAGGGAAAACAATATCCTCACCCCTATTTTCTTTAATTCTTGCCTCAACAGAATCAACCAATCTCTCTATTTGTCGACCTTCATCATTTAGATAGTATTCTCTTTGAACATCATTCCCAAAAAATTCTAATATATTAGCAATCGCATCACCAACCACTGCTTGCCGACCATGAGCTACTGATAAAGGACCAGTAGGATTTGCACTTAAATACTCAATAAGTACTTTACGCTTTATTTTACTATGAAAAAATTTATCTTTATTTTTTAGAACTTTATTTAAAGATTTTATAAGAATTTTTGGTGAAATAAATATATTTATAAAACCTGGCCTTAGAATTTCTATTTTTTCTACGTCCTTAAAAAGTACTTTTTCTAATGAAGTTTTTATTTCAGAAGCAATTCCTAAAGGATCCTTTTTAAGGCATGAAGCAAGCTTTAAAGCTACCATTGAAGATAAATCTCCAAACTCCTGCTTTTGAGATAACTCCCATAAAGGACATTCTAAAGGAATATTATACTTATTACTTATAATTTTCCCTAAAGCATTAGAAGCTTTTTTTTGAAAACTTTTCATTATCTTAGATTCCTGCTGTTTTTAATACTGTCTTAATGTCAGGTTTGACAATAGGAGGGTATTTTATGCTCTTTATAGCAATATTTGGATCTTTAAGGCCATGCCCGGTAAGCGTACAAACAATAATTACTTTTTTCTTTCTATTTTTAAATTTTTTAAAATATCCTCTTTTATTTAACACCAATAATCCTGCCACTGAAGCTGCTGATGCGGGTTCAACAAAAACTCCTTCTTCTTTAGCTAAAAGCTTATAAGCCGAAAGGATTTGAGTATCGCTTACGGCTTCAATTAATCCCTTAGATTCCTTACGAGCGGCTACAGCTTGTTCCCAACTTGCCGGATTTCCAATCTTAATAGCTGTTGCTATTGTCTTAGGTTTCTTTATCGGATAACCCTTTACAATCGGAGCTGAACCCTTTGCTTGAAAACCACACATAATTGGCAAAGATTTTATCTTTTTATAAGAATAATACTCTTTATAACCCTTCCAATAAGCAGTTATATTACCAGCATTACCTACTGGTAAGCAATGAAAATCAGGAGCAAAACCTAAAAAATCACAAATTTCAAAAGAAGCTGTTTTCTGACCTTCAATACGATGAGGGTTTATAGAATTTACTAATCTTACCGGATAATTTAAAGCAATTTCCCTAACTACTTTAAAAGCATCATCAAAATTTCCTTTTACTGCTATTACCTTTGCATTATAAATAAGAGCTTGAGCTAATTTTCCTAAAGCAATTGACCCTTCAGGTATTACTACAATACACTTTAAATTTGCTTGAGCTGAATAAGCAGCTGCTGAAGCTGAAGTATTCCCAGTTGAAGCACAAATTACAGCTTTAGCCCCCTCTTCTTTAGCCTTAGAGATAGCCATAGTCATTCCTCGATCCTTAAAAGAACCTGTAGGATTAATACCTTCGTATTTAAGATATAGCTTTAAATTATTACCGAGAATAGCTGAAATCTTCTTGGCATGCAGCAAAGGAGTGTTCCCCTCCTGAAGAGTTACTAACGGGGTCTTATTTGTAACTGGCAAATACTTTTTATAACGATCTATTACTCCATTATAAACGCTCATAAATCCTCTATCCTTATTTTTTGAGAAGGTCCTTTAATCACTCCTAAGCTATCAATTTTATCTATTGCTTTCCTAACACTATCCTCTCTAACTTCATCAGTAAGCATAATAATCGGCACAGCCCTTCCTTTATTTCTTTCCTTCTGAGTTACTGAGGCAATACTAATTTTTAGCGAAGCAAGAATTTTAGAAATCTTTGCTAATACACCAGGATGATCTTGAGCCATAAATCTTATATAATATCGTGCTCTAACATCTTTTATATTTTGAATAACAGTTTTTTCTTCATCTCTAATAGCCATACCTTTTCCTAAAGCAATGCTAACAATATCAGAGATAACTGCCGATGAAGTAGGTACTCCTCCTGCTCCTTCTCCACGGAAGAAAAGTTCACCAGCAGGCTGAGTATGCAAATAAACAGCATTATAAGCTAAGGAAACATGCGAAAGTGGATGGTCTATAGATACTAATGTTGGTTGTACTCGTAAATCTAGGAAATTATTTTCTTTTTTAGCTATAGCTAACAACTTTATCTGATACTTTAACTCTTGAGCATAAAGAATATCTAAGAGAGATATCTTAGAAATCCCTTCAGTATAAATCTTATTTGGTAAAGGCCACACTCCATAACAAAGATAACTTAGAATACACAACTTATGAAGAGCATCTTTACCTTCAATATCTAAATAAGGACTCTTCTCAGCTAGCCCATTGTCCTGAGCTTGCTTAAGGGCTTGTTTAAAATCAATATTCTCCTTAGCCATTTTATAAAGAATATAGTTAGTTGTTCCATTAAGTATTCCATATATTTTTTTAACTTCGCAACTTACCAAGCCTTGAGAAATACTCCTTATAATTGGAATGGCTCCACAAACAGAAGCTTCAAAACCAATGCTTCTATTTTTTCGTTTAGCTAAAGAAAAAAGTTGTTTACCAGAAGTTGCTAAAAGAGCTTTATTAGCAGTTACAACATCCTTACCTTTGTTTAAAGCATCTTCAATGAAATCACCTGCAGGCTTAATTCCCCCCATCAACTCGACAATAATATCTATCTCAGGATCATCAATTAATTCCTGAGAATTCAAGGTGAATGAACAGCCTAATCTTTTAGCAATCTTTGCCTTAGACTTGTCTTTATCAGATACTGACTTTACCACTATTTTTAAAGGTACCCGTCGATTAATTAAAGCAGAATACTTCTTTAAAGATTTTATTACAGCTTCTCCAACATGCCCTAGCCCAATTATTCCTATTTTTTTAATTTTCATTTTAAACTTTCCTCGATAAATTCACCTAGTTTATTAAAAAACTCTTTATCTAAACCTACAAACTTAACCCTAGTCTCATAAACTAAATTTCTTACTACTTCTTTAGAGTCAATAACCTCTGCTTTAAGCTTTATCTTTTTAGAAACAAAAGGAATTCTCAAATTTATAGTCAAATGTTCGCCTTTTTCAAACATTTTATTAGTAGTAAGCAGCACTCCGCCTTGGCTAACATTCTTAGTTTGAGAAAGATCATAACTATATGGCAACTCTTGAATTTGATAGTTAATCACAAAATTAGCACTCATTCTAGTATGTTTTCTTTTTTCTAATCCATCGTAGGCTGTCATTTTGCCCCCTTTTGGTTATCTTTGTCGGGAGAGTGGGATTTGAACCCACGATCCCTTGCACCCCATGCAAGTGCGCTAATCCGAGCTACGCCACCTCCCGTCTAATAAATACTTAATGAACAACAAGGATTTTATCACGATTTATAATAGGCATCAAGATAAATATAGTAAGTAAAGTAGTAAAAAATGAGAAATTCAAAAAATATTATCTTAAAAAAGCTTATCTAGACTAAGTTTTTTAGCTTGAAATATACCTTTTAATGTGCTACATTTCAATTAAGGAGAAAATAAGCTATGTCTTGGAATGGTAAAGAAAGAAGAAAATTTGTAAGGATAAAATATCCTTGTGAAATAATTGTTCATGAACCTCAAAAACACACAATCTCTACTCGTGCTGAAAATATTAGTATTCAAGGTATACGCTTAATCATTGATGAGGGAATAAAACCTTATTCTACAATTGACTTGGATCTCTACGGAATAACAGAGGAACCTATAGCTTGCAAAGGAAAAATAATATGGGTATTTGAGGAAACAGACTATTCTATTAAAAACACTGCCCGCTATGATACTGGTATAAAATTTTTAAAGATAAAAGAAAAAGATATAAATGAAATTAAAAAACTCATAATGTCAATTACCTCTAATAGAAAATAATTTTTAAAAAAGTTTTAATTTAATTAACAGTTTTTTAATAATAATGTAAAGTTATATTTAAAATATCATGCATCCCAATTACACCAACAAGTTTATCTTTATCAAAAACTGGTATAGTATGGACATTCTTCTTATGCATGGTAGCAATAACTTTTGATACTTTTGTATCTTTTTGAAGAGCAACTATGCATTTACTGGCTAAAACTCCTACTAGCTTATTGGAAACATTCTTTAAAGCTTCTTCTCTATGAATTCCTTTAGAAAGTGCTTCATTAATAAGCCTAAGTAAATCAGTAGTAGTAAAAATTCCTACTAATTTATTCTCATCATTTTTGTCAACTACCAATACTCCATTTATGCGATAACGAAATAATAAATGTGCTACTTGCCCCACGTTAATATCCTCTTTTACTGTTACCGGATGTTCAGACATAATATCTTCTAAATTCATTTTCAACATTTTCTACCCCCCATTTTCTGTCAATAATCCTTTACCTTAAAAATTCTATCATGATTAGAAAATTGGTTCAAGGCAAAATATCTAAAGAAATCAATAATTGTAAACGTTTTAAAAAAAAAATAAAAAATTATCTTGAAAAACCCAAATAATATATGTTATATTTTATCCAAAGAGGGTTTGAAGGTTAGACCAAACCAAGGGGGCAAGACGCCCCCTAGTTTTTTTTATAGTTAATTTTAAGTTATTTTTTCTGTTTTTAAAGGCCTAGTCATTAAATCTGCAACTGCTTTTTTAGGTGATTTTCCTTTATAAAGCACAGCATAAACTTGACGAGTAATTGGCATATCTATATTTAATTTCTTACTTAAATGAAAAACTGACTTTACAGTCTCAACGCCTTCAGCCACCATTTTCATTTTTTTAATAATCGTAACTAGTTTTTTACCTTTACCTATTTCTTCCCCTACTAATCTATTACGTGAATGCGGAGAAAAACAAGTAGTTATTAAATCTCCTAAACCACTAACCCCCCAAAAAGTTGAAGGATTTGCTCCTAATTTTTCTCCCAACCGAGTAATTTCAACCAACCCTCTAGTTGCTAAAGCTGCTTTGGTATTAGTTCCAAAACCTAGACCATCGGAAATCCCACAAGAAAGAGCTATTATATTCTTTAAAGCTCCTCCCAACTCAACCCCAATAACATCTTTATGTAAATAAATTCTAAAAGTAGGTGTATTAAATAAAACTTGTAACTTATTGCCAATACTCTTACTTTTACAAGCTAAAATAGAAGTAGAAGGAATCCCTCGTAATACTTCACTAGCAATATTTGGTCCGGAAAGAACGGCAATATTAGAAACTTTTAATTCTTTTTCAATTAACTGAGAAACTCTTTTTAAAGACTTCGCTTCTATCCCTTTACTAACACTAACAAAAATCTTATTTCCTAAAAGATCTTTATGTTTTTTAATCTTTTTTAAAATTATAGAAATGAATTTAACTGGAATGGCAATTACTACTATTTCGTTCTCAAGGACTTCTAAAAGAGAGGTGGTTACCTGAAGATGCGAAGGAAATTTTACACCTTTTAAAAATATTTTATTCTCTCTAGCTCGTTGCATCTCCAAATTATGCTCTTTGAAAACACTATGGAGCCTTACATCTATTCCCTTTCTAGAAAGAATAACTGCTAAGGTTGTTCCCCAGCTTCCTGCACCAATAATTGAAATTTTTGTTTCCATATTTTAAATGGAGCGGGCGATCGGGATCGAACCGACATGACAAGCTTGGAAGGCTTGCATTCTACCATTGAACTACACCCGCTGAAAAAGTAAATTATTTAGGGTTATTCCTTATTTTTCAGCGGCACTGAGCTTACATAAGCGAAGTGCCTTAGCTGTTAATACTTAGTATTCGGTGCTCTAAAAATAAGAATCTTAACTATGTACTAAATACTAACAACTAAATACTAAAACTGGGCAGGGAAGGATTTGAAACTTCGAAGTGCAAGCACAACAGATTTCAAGTACTTCTAAGTTACCTTAGAGCTTGGACTATCTCATCACCATATCTCGCTAAAAACAAGACTTAGGTGGTGGGCGCTTCGACCGACAATCGTCAGGCTACTCCCTTACGGGATAGTCTCTGCACCTTTTCTAAACCATACGATTTAGAACTTGGCTCAGGATTCCCCTTATCATTAAAAATGCTAAGGGCTTCCCTGAATTCACCCACTTTTCCATCCTGCCTTTCAGCAAGACGCTGCGTTTTACACAGTCTGTCCCCTTTGGCCACTTGGGTACCTGCCCATTTTGTTAATATATCATTTTTAAACTCTTTAATCCAGTCAAGAACTAATTCTAATAAACGCTTATCACAATACCTAATATGTACCAATCCATAAAGTAACTTCCTTCCGCTTAAATTAAGATTTCCTTCCCTGACATAGGGCTTAAGGAACTGACTTCGAGAAATACCTGTTATCCTACTCCAATAATCTTTTAGCTTATCTATCTCTTGGGAAGAATACGAGTATAAATACACTCTAAGTCTACCTTCTTTCACTCCACATATCTGACGTAGAAATTTTAGAAAAAGCTTTATCATGTCTGGATCGCTATTAACAAAATCTAACATATTAGATTTTAGATTCTTAGAACCCTCTGCCCAATATAACATAATCCCAGCAATTTTAAGTTCTCTGTCTTTTTCTGTCAATTTATCCTTTACCTCAAAGTGCAACTTATATTTATTCCCTACATAATTCGCTTCCGAACGTCTTCGCCGAGAGATATTGTTTTTATTCATAAACCTATATAATGACCAAAAAGAAACACCTAAAATCTCAGAGACTTCTTTCAAATTATATTTTTTATTCGAATACAAATCTTTAACTTTGTTAATATCCAAAGAAATTTTCATTTTTATTTTAATTTTACAATAATCTGATTATTAAATGGAGCCCAGGAGAGGAATCGAACCCCCAACCTGAGGTTTACAAAACCCCTGCTCTGCCAATTGAGCTACCTGGGCATTTCCACTTATCTAACTTTTTTTCAATAAACTTTTAACTGCACTTGGTAAATACTCAATTATATCTGAAGCAATCAGGCAATTCTGAGTTTTATCATTAGCTGCATAATCTCCAGCCAAGGCATGCAAATAAACTCCTAATTTTGCTGCTTGAAATTGATCTACTCCTTGTGCAAGTAAACCAGCAATTATGCCTGAAAGAACATCTCCTGTGCCAGCAGTTGCCATTCCTGGGTTGCCAGTACTATTCTCAAAAGTCCTTTGTCCATCACTTATCAAAGTACGATCACCCTTAAGTACAAGAGTTAGATTATATCTAAGAGCAAACTTTTTTACAAGCTCTTTTCTTGATTTCTTAATTTTGCCTATATCTAGCTTTACCAAGCGAGAAAACTCACCTAGATGAGGAGTTAATATTAGTATTTTGGTCTTTCGTTTAACCAAAACCTCTAAATTCGAAGCTATAGCAGTCAAAGCATCAGCATCAACAACCATTGGCTTATCAATCTCCTTTATAATTCTTACTATTAATCTCTTAGTAGAAGCTTCCAAACCTATACCAGGACCAACAACAATAAGATCAATTTTTTTCAAAAAACTCTTTATCTTGCTAAAAGTTTCTTGGCCAAGAGCACCTCCTTTATCAGTTAAAGGTAAGCTCATTACTTCAGTAAGCTTTATTTCAAAGATATTATTTAAACTCTTAGGTACAGCTACAGTAACTAATCCAGCACCAGTTCTTAAGGCTGCTTTAGCAGATAAGCAAACAGCTCCACTAAGCCCTACTGAGCCTCCAATAATTAAAATATGCCCATAGTCCCCTTTATGGGTATCAGGCTTTCTCTTGAGCAACTGCACAGGCAACCGCATAATCTTCAATATGAGTTATAGAAAGAAAAATATCAATTTCAATATCTTTCTTAAATTTGCAATAAGGAGCACCATTCTCCTTATTAAGAATAAGCATATCAGTTAAAGCCATAGGATATTCTTTTGAAATTGCTTTTATTACTGCCTCTTTAGCTGCAAAACGAGCAGCAATGCGTTGATAATACATCTTGCCTTTAACAATATTTTCTAACTCTTCAGAATTAAACACACGATTTAAAAAACTATCCTTCCACTTTTCTATAGAATTTTTAATCTTATCTATTTTTATTATATCTATGCCTACGCCAACAACCATATTTTATTTTTTTAACAAGGAAATCATTTCATTAATAGCTTGATTAATTCCAATGAAAACTGAACGACAAATTATTGAATGCCCAATATTAAGCTCTTCTATCTCTCCTATCTTTACTATCTCTGCTAAATTACCATAATCAAGACCATGCCCAGCAGCAACAGAAAAGCCTTGGCTTTTGGCAAATTTCGCTGCTACGCTTATTTTTTTAAGCTCCTTGTTTATGGTAGTTTTAGTTTTTGCCAAAGAAAAAGCACCAGTGTTAATCTCAATAAGTTCTACCCCTAACTTCTTAGCTATATTAATCTGCTTTTTTAATGGGTCAATGAACAAACTAACTCTTGTCCCAGCTTTTTTTAATCTTTTTATTACCCCCGATACCTTTTTCTTATTCCTAATAAGATCAAGCCCACCTTCAGTAGTTAATTCTTGTCTTTTTTCAGGGACTAATGTTGCCTGATAAGGAATTACCTTACAAGCAAAATCAACAACGCTCTTAGAAGCAGACATCTCTAAATTTAAAGGAATCTTTATGGCTTCCTTAATAAAAATTACATCTCGTTCTTTTATATGTCTTCTATCTTCTCTTAAATGAACAACTATAGAATCACACCCAGAATATTCTGCTAAGAGTGCTGCTACTACTGGATCAGGGTAAGTAACATTATTACGAGCCTGCCTTAATGTCGCTGTATGGTCAACATTAATCCCTAATTTCATATACTTTTTCCACCACTAGTAATAGCTCCACTTATATAAAGCCAAACAAAAACAGCAATAAGTAAAGCCATAAACTTAAGCCAAAAATTATACAAAATTGCTCTCTTAATACTTATTTTTTTTAATAACTCCATTTTTGCTCCCTCTCTGATTATAATCGAATTTTCATTATTTGATTTATCTTAGCGAGGTTTCATTAATTGCCCTTTAAGAATAGTCAGCAAATCATTTGGTGTCAAATTACGAGTTAACTGCCCATTTATAGCTAAAGATATTGATCCATCTTCTTCTGATACAATTATTACTAGTGCATCTGAATTTTCAGAAAGACCTACCGCTGCCCGATGACGCATACCTAAATTTCTTTCTAAACTTGGATTGTCACTAAGTGGAAAAAGGCAAGAAGCAGCTATTACTGCTGTTTCACCAACTATTACTCCACCATCATGTAATGGTGCAGGTGGATAAAAAATATTTTGCAATAACTCAGTTGTAAGCTCAGCTCTTAAAATTACTCCACTCTCTATATATCGCTTAAGCCCTATTTCCCTCTTTATAGCAATAAGAGCACCATGTTTTTTACGAGAAAGAGCACCTGCTGCTGAAACAATCTCACGTAAAAACTGCTCAACTTCTTCTCGCTTAGGCTCAATAAAGAAAATATGACGTTTGCCTAAGTGGATAAGCCCTTCCCTTAATTCAGGCTGAAAAATTATAACTACAAAAATTAAAAAGAAAGCAAAAAGATAGGTAAGCAAACGAGTTAGTATAGGCAAACCTAACATTTGAAAAGCTAACAAAGAGATTACTAAGATAATTATACCTCTTAGTAAATAGACAGCTTTAGTACCCTTTAAAAACAAAAAAATCCTATAGATAACTATCCATAAGATTAGTACCTCAACTAGCGATTTCCATTTTAGAAGTCCTAAAAAATCCATTAGTTATTCATAATTTTTGAGGCTACTTTTATAGCCTGAGCAGTTTCTCCGACATCATGTACTCTTAAAACATTAGCACCTTTAGTAAGAGAAATTATGCTAGCAGCAATTGTTCCTACTAATCGCTGCTTAATATCTATGTTAAGTATCTTACCAATAAAAGATTTATGAGACAACCCTAAAAAAATTGGTAAACCAAAAACCTTTAATTTATAAAGCTGATTGATTATCTTAGTGTTATCTTCCAAACGCTTACCAAATCCTATTCCAGGATCAAGAAAAAGCTGATTCTTATTTATCCCTTTTTTATCGCAAAAATTCAACCTTTCCTGAAAAAAATCACTTATCTCTGTAATTACATCTTTATAGTAAGGCTTTGCTTGCATATTCTGAGGTTTCCCTTTCATATGCATTAATACACACCCTAACTTATGCTTCTTGACTAAAGAGGCCATTTGAGGGTTATCTTGCAAAGCTGTAATATCATTAATTATATCTACCCCTTCACTTACGGCCGCTTTTGCTACTAAATATTTATAAGTATCCACAGATAAAAAAACTTGTTTAAACTCTTTCCGTAAAACTTTCAAAATAGGTATAACTCTTTTTATCTCTTCTCCTACTTTAACCGGATTTGAAAAAGGTCTTGTTGATTCCCCGCCAACATCTATTATCTTTGCTCCAGCTTTTATCATTTTTTCTGCCTTCTTTAAAGCTAATGCTTGAACTTTTACACTTGAGTTTTCAACAACTTTCAGTAACCCATCTCCGAAAAAAGAATCTTCAGTAGAATTTATAATCCCGCAAATAATTGGCTGATTAATCCTTAACATCTTTCCTCTAGCCTTCAAAATAAATTCTCCCTTTTCCAAATTTTTTAGATATTCAGAGATCTTTAACGAAACTTCTTTTAAAGCAAAAGGTTGATCTTTCAATTTTTCAGAGAGCTTTTTCAATTGGCTTAAATTACCAAAAATAAGAACAGAAGTTTTTATATTTTTTAGCAGAGCTTTTCGCTCCAAAGCTGCATCACTTCC
>JAVCBZ010000051.1 GCA_030765735.1 Candidatus Susulua stagnicola
AGCTGGAGGCATATTTGATGGAGGAGATGTTGCTAGATTTTTTAAATTAGGCGCCCAAGGAGTACAAATAGCAACTCGGTTCGTTACTACCAAAGAGTGTTCTGTGGCAGATGAATTTAAGGAATTATACTTAAGAGCTAACGAAGAAGATGTAGTTATTATAGATAGTCCGGTTGGTTTACCGGGAAGAGCGATAAAAACTGCTTTTATTGAAAAAATAATGCGTGGAGAAAAGGATCCTATCAAATGTTTGTACAAATGTCTTATAACTTGTGATTCTGCAACAGCTCCTTACTGCATAGCTAAAGCTTTGTGCAATGCCTCAGTCGGTGATTTGGATAATGCGATTGTCTTTGCTGGGAGCAATGTGTCGCGGATTAAGAAAATTGTTTCAGTGAAAGAACTGATGGATGATATTGTTAGCCGTGCAATCGAAGAACTAGATAAGACAGCAGTGGAATAATCATTGGTAGATAGTGAGCCAAATTTCAAAACAGTTTCCGTTAGTATGATTAGATAATTACGTTATGATGCCTAATCATATAGATGGAATAATAATTATTAAAAATCGGGATAACGATATAAAAAACGTATGTGTACAGGTGTGATTTATTTTGTCTATGAATATTGTAAATGTTGGTTGTTAATTATTTTGGTTAATAGATGATGAAAATCTATATTAAGACATTCGGCTGACCGTATGCGCAAATTCCGTACGATGATTTTGAAAATAATAAAAATTATGTACAATGATGAAAATTGAAGGAAAAAGATAATGAATGAAAAAATAAAACCAGCTGCTAGTGGTAAAGTTGTTTTATACAAAACAGGTTTGCAAGTACAACTGAAGGAAGAAACTGTATGGCTTTCACAATCACAAATGTGCGATCTTTTTGATAAAAATAAAAGAACAATATCCGAGCATATACGCAACATATTTAAAGAGAATGAATTGTCAGAATCTTCAGTTGTCCGGAAATTCCGGACAACTGCGAAGGATGGCAAAGTATATAATGTTTCTTTCTATAACCTTGATGCAATTATTTCTATTGGCTACAGAGTAAAGTCACAAAAAGGCACACAATTTCGTATCTGGGCTACAAAAGTATTGAAACAGCATCTTATTGAAGGTTACACAATCAATGAAAAACGTTTTAAAAAACAAGAGCAAAAATATCTCGAACTTAAAAATGTCGTTAACTTGATTGGCAATGTTGTGCAGATAGAAAGCTTGCCTCTAGAAGCAAAAGGATTGGCGCAAGTAATTTCAGAATATACGAGGGCTCTTGATATTTTAGATGATTTTGATCATAAAAAATTATCTGTACCCAAAGGTACAAAAAAGGCTAAATTTGAATTAACCTATGAAGAAGCTCGAAAAATAATTGAAGCAATGAAAAAGAAGTTTAAAGACTCTGATCTTGTAGGACAAGAAAAGGATAAAAGTTTTCAGAGCTCAATTGGCGCGATCTATCAAACATTTGGAAAAAAGGATGTCTATTCAACGATTGAAGAAAAAGCAGCGCATTTATTATATTTCGTTACAAAGAATCACAGTTTTATCGATGGCAATAAGCGCATTGCAGCAGCTTTGTTCGTCTGCTTTTTACAAAAAAATGGTATTATGAATCGAAAAAACGGCGAGAAACGGATTGATAATAATGCGCTTGTAGCTTTAACCCTCATGATCGCCTCTAGCAATCCGAAAGAAAAGAATATTATGGTGAAGGTAATCATGAATTTGATATGTTAATAAAAGGGGTAATAAAAGGGGTCAACTCCCTTTTCTTCAACAATTGCGCTTATCCGAGCTAACCAAACTCAAAAATAGCTTATCAATTCAGTACATTCTGGTATAATGCCTGTCTATGCCTAAAATCTATATTAAGACATTCGGCTGTCAGATGAATAAGCGAGATTCAGAAGCTCTCCTGGGGCTATTTGTTGATAAAGGGTATACAATAGCTACTGATGCTAAGGAAGCTGACGTAGTCTTGGTTAATACTTGTTCTGTGCGTGCTCATGCTGAAGATCGAGCAAGGTCTTATTTAGGAAGCTTTAAGAAAAAGGGGACAGTCCCCATTCGGGGACAGTCCCCGATTATTGGCCTTATTGGGTGTATGGCAAAAAATAAGGGAGAAGAGTTATACGAAAGAATGCCTCATATTGATTTAATTTGTGCTCCAGCTAACCTTTCTAAAATACCTGAGTATGTAGAAAGGATAAAGGAAGAAGGAGCAAGGATAAAGGATCTTGAGGATAAGGAAAGAGAAGAAGACTTTTACAAAGCCGCATTTCGACAAGATTCTAGCCATGCTCAGGTAGTAATTTCAACTGGTTGTTCTAATTTTTGTTCTTATTGCGTTGTTCCTTTTGTTCGTGGTAGATTACGATTGCGCAAGCCTAAAGATATAATTAATGAGGTAAAACGAAACATTTCTTTAGGGATAAAGAATATTACTCTTTTAGGCCAAAATGTAAATGATTATAAATTTAGCTTAGAAAAAAATCAAGTGAGCTTTGTCGATTTGTTAAGAATGGTTGAAGAGACCAAAGGTCTAGAAAATTTGGATTTTATTACTGCTGGACCAAGAAATACTTCAAAAGAATTGTTTACATTTATAGCATCTTCTTCTAAAATAAAAAAGCATCTTCACTTGCCTTTTCAGTCTGGTTCTAATCGGATTTTAAAGTTAATGAAGAGAGGGTATACTAGGGAGAAGTATTTAAAACTTATAGATAGTTATAAAAAAATTGTTGGTAGTACTGTAAGCACAGATGTAATCGTTGGCTTTCCAACTGAGAGCGATGATGATTTTAATCAAACTAAGGATATTTTAGAGAGGGTTAGATTTAGTCATGCTTTTATCTTTAAATATTCTCCACGAAGTGCAGCTAAGAGCTTTAATTTAGTTGATGATGTGCCAAAAGAAATAAAGATAAAACATCATAAGATATTATTGGATTTACAGAAGAAAATATCACTCGGAGCGTGTTAATGAGTAGACGGGTAAATGGGTTGATCAGATTTTACATTTTTATATTTTTATTCTTTTTCTCATCAACGGCTTTTGCTTTGTCTATAACTGATGCCCATAAAGATTATCTTTATGGTAATTACGATGATGCAATAGCTAAAGCTTTAAAATTACCTGATAGTGATGAAGCCATTTACTTCTTAGGTTTATCTTATACGAAGATTGCTAATTATTCTAAGGCTAGACCATTTTTTCGTAAGCTTATTAGACATTATCCAAAGTCTAAATTTTATGATTTAAGCATGGTTAAGTTGGCTGATACTTATTTTTTTGAAAAAGATTATTCTCAGGCTAAAGCTCTTTATCTTGAAATGGAAGAAAGGGATCCTAATCGCAACACTATGCCTTTAGTTTTTTTAAGGCTTGCGCAAATGGCTAGTCGTCAAGGAGCTTGGAGTGAGAAAGAAAAATATCTACGCAAAATAAAAAATAAGTACCCTAAGTCTAGTGAGATGAAATTTGTTCAAGTGTTGGAAGATTTAGGAGATTTTTTTACCATACAAGTAGGGGCTTTTAGTGTTAAAGATAATGCTCTTTTGTTAATTGAAGAATTAAAAGATGAGTATTCTCCATATATTATTAAAGAAAAAAAAGGTAGTTATCTTCTTTATAAGGTACGTGTTGGTAAATTTAGGAAACGTTATGATGTTGAAAAAGCTTTTTCGAATTTACTTGATAAAGGGTATCCAGCCAAAATCTATCCTTAAAGTGTATGCCTAAAATTATTTTTATTGTTGGTCCCACTGCAACAGGAAAAACGGAAGTTAGTTTTTTATTAGCTAAAAAGCTTGGTGCTGAGATTGTTTCAGCTGATGCTATGGTTGTATACAAAGAGCCAAGTATTATAACTTCAAAACCCCAAGCTAAGATGCTAGAAGATGTAAAGCATCATTTTGTTGGTATGGTTTCGACTCAAGAAAGTTATAGTGTTTTTGATTATTCTTCTTTAGCTTCTAAAGTAATAGAAGATTTAGCTAAAAAAAATATTTCAGTTATTGTATCCGGAGGTAGTGGTCTTTATTTAAAGGCAATTTTAGACGGTATATTTGAAGGTCCAGGTAAGGATGAAAATTTAAGAAAAGAATTAACTGAAATAGCCAAAACTAAAGGTAACCAATATTTATATCATAAATTGCAGAAGATTGACACAGAGAGTGCAAAAAAGATTTCTCTTAATGATCTAAGAAGAATAATTAGGGCCTTAGAGGTTCATTCATTATGCGGCCAAAAAATGTCTGAGAAGAAAAAAGAAGCCACTGGGCTTTGGGGTAAGTTGTCAATTGAGATTTTTGGCTTGCGGTTTAAACGCGATAATCTTTATCAACGGATAAACATCAGAGCTGATCAGATGTTTGAGCAAGGGGCTGTAGCTGAAGTAAAAGAGCTAATAAATACCAAGTTAAGTCTTACTGCTAAGAAAATACTTGGTATAATTGAGATAGAAGGCTTTTTGAAAGGAGAATTAAGTCAGGAAGAATCTAAAGAGATGATGAAAAAGAATACTCGTAATTTTGCTAAGCGACAAGTTACTTGGTTTAAGAAAGATAAGCGTATCCAGTGGATAGATGCAGATGAATTGAGTAGCGAGCAAATAGCAGATGAGATATTAAGGAGAAGTAATGACTAAAAACATGCATCAAACTGAAAAGCTAGAAAAAGCTTTATTGGTAGTCAGTAAGGCTGGTGATGAGGTGTGGACTCAGGAAGCTTTAGGGCAAGAACTTAAAAGTTTAGTAAGTTCAGCTGGAGTTGAAGTTTTGGAAGTGATTAGTTTTAATCTTGGTAAAATAAATCCGGCATTTTATATTGGTAAAGGTAAAGTTGAAGAGATTGCTGATAAGGTTAAAGAAATAGAGGCTAGTGTAGTTATTTTTAATAGTGATCTTCATTTTGCCCAGCAGCGTAATATAGAGGATGCTTTAGGTGTTAAGACAATTGATCGTACTCAGCTTATATTAGATATATTCGCTGGGCATGCTCAAACCCAGGAAGGTATTTTGCAGGTTGAGCTGGCTCAATTAGAATATCTCCTGCCTCGACTTAGAGGCCAAGGCATAGCTTTATCACGCTTAGGTGGGGGAATTGGTACTCGTGGTCCAGGTGAGAAGAAGCTAGAAGTTGATAAAAGAAGAATAACTGATCATATAGGATATTTAAAAAAAGATTTAAAATTAATAATTACTCATCGGGCAACGCAGCGTAAAAAAAGAAAAAAACAAGGAGTAAACACTTGTTCTTTGGTTGGTTATACTAATGCTGGTAAAACAACTCTTTTTAATACTTTGTCGGGAGATGATCAAAGAACTTCCTCAATCCTTTTTACTACTCTTGATACTGTAACTCGTATACTTGCTTTAAGCGGAAATTCAAAAATAGTTTTATCTGATACAGTAGGTTTTATTTATAAATTGCCTTTAAAATTGATTGATGCTTTTAAAGCTACTTTAGAAGAATTAAATTATGCAGATGTCATTTTACACGTTATTGATTCTGGCAATAGTGATATAGAAAAAATAAAAAACTCAGTAGAAGATACTTTAAATAGTCTTAAGCTAAATGAAAAACCTACTATTGTGATTTTTAATAAGATTGATACAATACCTTATTATAGATTAGAGCAGTTAAAAGAAAAGTATCCAGAGAGCATTTTTGTTTCAGCGCTTAAATCTGAAGGTTTAGAAAGCTTAAAAGAAGAAATACATCGTTTAGTTTTTAAAGATATGGTTGAGGCGGCAGTAGACGTGCCGTTTGTACGTATGGATATTTCGTCTTTCCTTCACGATAAGTGTGAAGTTTTAGATATTGAATATTTGCAAGATAAAGTTATTTTTAAAATAAGGGCTAATGTAGATAGATTAGCTTATATAAAGAAACAAGGGTTGGATGTTAGAGAGACATAATTAATTTGACCTTAGGTTTTATAAAAACCTAAGTTTTACAAAGGGGGTAAAATGAGAGTAGATACATCGTTTAAGTATTTTAAAAAAAGTGATTTTATAAATAATGTTATCGAGAACAATCTTAAGAAAATAAAACGACGAATTCAAATATTTAGTCAAGATGATCCAATCCATATATCGATTCATATTGAAAAAAATCCTCACAAAGATCAGTTTTTTTGCCGTTCACATCTTTACTTACCGACCTCAAAGGTGTTAGTGGCTGATGAGAAAGCTAAAGAAGCATCGCTATCAATAAACAAGGCTTTTTCAGCTCTTTCACGACAGTTGAGCAAGGAAAAGCATAAGAAACATAACCATCACAGAAGGCCAAAGCAGAAGTTAGAGCCGGATTTTGAATAAAAAAATAATTTTGCTTGACGAGATGGTAGTGGCATGTTACCATAGTTAGCACTCTAGGTCAAAGAGTGCTAATAAGAAGGATTGACGATGACTAGATCAGTAGATATTAAAAATAGGGAAAGAGAGATTTTAGGTTTGATTATTGATAGTTATATTGAAGAATCGAAGCCAATAAGCTCTGCCTATATTTGTCAAAAATATCATTTAGCTTGTTCAACAGCCACAATAAGAAATATTATGGTTTTGCTTGAGAAGCAAGGTTTTCTTTCTCATTTATATACTTCTTCAGGAAGAGTTCCTACTCAAGAAGGTTTTAGGTGTTATGTTGAAAACTGTGATAGACAAAATGATTCTCAAGAATATTCAATAAGTTTAGATTCTTATGCTTCGTCTCAACCAAGTATAGAAGATGTTATCAGTCATACCTTAGATGCTTTAGTGCAACTTAGTGGCTATACTTCCTTGATGGCTGTTTCTGGTAGAGACGAGAAGATTTTTTTTCGAGGTATGAGATTCATGCTAGAGCAGCCAGAATTTGAAGATGTTAGAAGACTTAAAGATATTTTTTATACTTTGGAAGTAAAAATGGGAGCATTGCAGAATTTGTTTTTTGATTCTATTGATGATGGAATTAGAATATTAATTGGTGATGATATTGGCTTTGAAGAAATTGCTGATTGTTCGTTAGTTATATCTGGACTTAGAGATAAGGACCTCTCATTTGCTTTTGCACTTCTTGGTCCAATGAGAATGAATTATAACAAAGCGACATCATCTTTGCAGTCAGTAAGAAATAGGCTTAAAGAAACAGTTGAAGAGTTTATATAGGAAAATATGAAGAATAAAGATAAAAAGAATAAGGATGCCAAGGATAAAGACCTAAAGGATAAAGACCTAAAGGAAAAAGACTTAAAGGAAAAGGATATTAATAATAAAGACATCAAGATAGAAGATAAGATTAAACCGGTTGAAGAAAAGCAAAGTTATCAAGAGCTTTGGGACAAGTATGTTAGGCTTGGAGCTGAGTTTGACAATTATAAGAAAAGATCATTCAAAGAGAAGATTGATTTTATGAAATTTGCCAATGAAGGGCTTATTGTTGAACTTTTAAGTATTTTGGATAATTTTGAAAGAGGCATAAAATCAGTTGAAACCAAAAAAGATTATGATCTTTTGCATCAAGGCGTGGATATGATTTCTAAACAGTTACATAGCTTGCTTGAGACTAAGGGTTTAAGCAGAATAAAAGCGGTTGGACAGAAGTTTGACCCTCATCAGCATGAGGCTGTTGAAGTAGTAGATGGAGATGATGAAGGTACTGTTATTGAAGAATTACAATCAGGTTATTTGCTCAGTGGACGAATTATTAGACCGGCAAAGGTAAAGGTTGCAAAAGTTAAACAGACAAATGAGGAAGATAATGAGAATAAGGATGAATGAGTAGATGAGTGAAAACTCATATACTCATCCGCTGATTAACTCATACAAATTAAAAAAAGGAGAAACATGGCAAAAGTAATAGGAATCGATTTA
The DNA here is from genome assembly GCA_030765735.1 of Candidatus Susulua stagnicola. GTDB lineage: Bacteria > Omnitrophota > Gorgyraeia > Duberdicusellales > 4484-171 > Susulua > Susulua stagnicola. Next base: position 7,874 of record JAVCBZ010000051.1, read on the forward strand.
GGAACATCAAATTCATCAGCAGCCGTAATGGAAGGCGGTAGGCCGAGCATTATCCCTTCAGCTGAAGGTGCTGGGGTTGCAAGCGGTAAAGCTTTTCCTTCAGTAGTTTCTTTCACAAAGGATGGTCAACGATTAGTTGGCGAACCAGCAAAAAGACAAGCAGCAGTTAACCCTGAAGGTACTGTTCTAGCTGCTAAAAGAAAGATTGGAACAGATTTTAAATTTAATGTTTATGGAAATGAATATACGCCTCAGCAAATTTCAGCATTTATTTTACAAAAGATAAAAGCTGATGCTGAAAGCTATCTTGGTGATACAGTTAAGGATGCAGTTATTACTGTGCCAGCTTATTTTAATGACAATCAAAGACAAGCAACCAAGGATGCTGGCGCAATTGCTGGTTTGAATGTACTTAGAATTATCAATGAGCCCACAGCAGCTTGTCTAGCTTATGGATTAAACAAAGTAGGTAAAGAGTTAAAAATCATGGTATTTGACTTTGGTGGTGGAACGCTAGATGTTACTGTAATGGAAATGTGGTCAGAAGGGGGCTTTAAAGTTTTGGCAACTCATGGAGATACTCATCTTGGTGGAACTGATATGGATAATACTTTGATTGATTACATAGCAGAAGATTTTAAAAACCAATCGGGGATAGATTTAAGAAAGGATAAGATGGCAATGCAAAGATTGCGTGAAGCTGCTGAGAAAGCAAAAATAGAACTTTCTAGCACTCTTGCTACAGACATCAACTTACCTTTTATAACTGCTGATTCTAATGGGCCTAAGCATCTTACTATGACAATAAACAGGGCTAAAGTAGAAGAATTAGTAATGGCAATAGTTAGTAAGTGCAAAACACCATTGGAAAGTGCTATGAAAGATGCTAAACTTTCCGCTGCTGATATTGATAAGGTTATTATGGTAGGTGGACCTACTCGAATGCCAATTGTCCAGAAGTTTGTTGAAGATTATGTTGGCAAGAAAATTGAGCGGGGTATAGATCCAATGGAGTGTGTTTCAATGGGGGCAGCAGTTCAGGCATCAATAATTACTGGAGACACTAAAGATGTTCTTCTATTGGATGTTACTCCACTTTCCTTAGGTATAGAGACATTAGGGGGAGTATTTACTAAGCTTATCGATAGAAATACTACTATTCCTACTAAGAAAAGCCAGATTTTTTCAACTGCAGAAGATAATCAGCCAGCAGTAACAATTAGAGCATTGCAGGGAGAAAGACAGATGGCAACGGATAATACTGAACTAGGTAGGTTTGATTTAGTTGGTATACCAGCTGCTACTCGTGGTGTTCCTCAGATTGAAGTTACCTTTGATATAGATACTAATGGTATAGTCCATGTACATGCTAAGGATAAGGGAACCGGGAAAGAGCAGTCCATAAAAATAACTGCACCTGATAAACTGTCTGATGATGACATTGAGAAAATGGTTAAGGAAGCTGAAAAGTTTGCTGAAGATGACAAAACTAAAAAAGAAAGCGTTGAGTTAAGGAATAAGGCTGATACAGCAGTTTATTCTACTGAGAAATCGTTAAAAGATTTTGGAGATAAAGTATCAGATGATGATAAGAAAAAGATCCAGGAAAAATTGGATATTCTAAAAGAAATACTTAAAAAGTCTGATGTTGGTAAAGAAGAAATTCAAAAAGCCTTAGATGAGCTTACTCAAGCATCACATAAATTAGCTGAGCAAATCTATAAGGCAAGCGCTGAAGCTAATAAAGATCAAACAGCAGGCGCTGAAGCTAATAAAGATCAAGCAGCAGGTGCTGGGCAACAAGGTCCAGAGGCTGAAGCAACACAACCAGGAAATCAAGAAAATAAACCTGGGCCAGATGATGTTGTTGATGCTGAGTACAAAGAAGAGGGTAAGTAGTTAAGTCATAAATCATAACCTATAATTCATAGATATACTTTATGGATTATAGGTTTTAAATTAGGAATTGGTGAAGCTTTAGTAATGAGTGCCACAAAAGATTATTATGATATTTTGGGATTGGTTAAAGGTGCTGGTGATGAAGAAATTAAAAAATCCTATCGGCAATTAGCCATGAAACATCACCCTGATCGGGTTGAATCTAGCAAGAAGAAAGAAGCTGAGGAGAAATTTAAAAAAATTTCTGAAGCTTATGCTGTTTTAAGTGACCCTCAGAAAAAACAACTTTATGATCAATATGGTCATGCTGGAATTGATTCCCGCTATACTACTGAAGATATTTTTCGAGGTACAGACTTTTCAAGCTTTTTTGGTGGTGGTGGAGGAGGAATAAGCGATATCATTGACCAGCTTTTCGGTGGTTCTGGGTTTAGTAGTTCGGGAAGAGGCAGTCGGAGAAGAGCTGGCGAAGATATGCAACTTCAAGTAAATATAACTCTAGAAGATGTAAGTATTGGGGTAGAAAAAAATATTACTTTTAATCGTTATGACCAATGTGGAGCTTGTAAGGGTAGTGGTGCTGAGCCTGGATCATCAAAAGAAACTTGTACAACCTGTAGAGGTTCTGGACAAGTTCGTGCTGGTTTAGGAGGGTTTATAAATTTTGCTCAAGCTTGCCCAAGTTGTGGCGGAGAAGGAAAAGTTATTAAAAATCCTTGTCGGGCTTGTTCTGGCCAAGGAATAAAAGCTGGTAGTAAAAAACTTCAAGTTAGTATTCCTAAAGGGGTAGATACTGGGTCAATCTTAAGATTAAAAAGTGAGGGAAATTTTGGTGATGGCGGCAGAGGTGACGTATATGTTTATATAAATGTTCGTCCTCATGCTACATTTGCAAGAGATAGAGATAATATTCATTGTAAGGTTAAGATAGGAGCGCTACAAGCCGTTTTAGGTACTGAGATAGATGTTCCGACTTTGTATGGAAAAGTTGAAATGAAAATTCCAGCAGGTACTCAACCTAGTACAGTGTTTAGATTAAAAAATAAAGGAGTTACTAATTTACGTAGTAGGCGTATTGGTGATGAGCTAGTAGTAGTTGAAATAAACATACCGACAAAATTATCTTATCAAGAGAAGAAATTATTTAAGGAATTAGCAAAGTTGCGAAATCGATAGTAAAGAAGTATAATCTATAGGAGAGTAGAATGCCAACGTATGAATATCAATGTTTAAACTGTAATATTAATTTTGAAGCTTTTCAAAAAATGAGTGATGAAGCTCTTAAAGAATGTCCTCAATGCCATGGCAAGGTAAAGAGATTGATTAGTTCTGGCGCAGGAATAATTTTCAAGGGCAAAGGGTTTTATGCTACCGATTACAAAAAGTCTAGTGCATCTGATGCAAAGACAGAAGTAAATCCCGTTAAAGAAAGTCCTCCCTCTAACGGGATAAATGCCCCTTGTTCAGGGTGCGATCAATCTGCATGTAAAGAAAAAAACAAGGAGTAGTTATGAAGTCTTTTGTGGTTAAGCCTTTTTGTGCAACTTATTATAACCCTTCAACTACTAAAAATTATTCGAATGTTATTTGTCCTCCCTATGATGTTATTAATTCAAAACAATTAAGTCTTTTAAGAAAGAAATCTCCTTATAATTTTTCTCATATCCTTCTTGCTGATAAGAATAATTACCAAGAAAAAGGTTCTTTGTTAAAGAAATGGGTTAAGCAGGGAGTATTGGTTGATGATGAGGACGAAAGTTATTATCTTTATGAGCAAAAATTTAGCGTTGAAGGTAAAACTTTTATGCGTTTTGGTCTCCTGTCTCTGTTGCAAATGGATGGAAAAGGTATTTTTCCTCATGAGCATACTTTGAGCGCGCCTAAAGTAGATAGAAAAAAAATCATAAAAGCAACTAAGGCTAATTTGAGTCCGATATTTATTATTGCCAGTAAGCGTTTAGAAGAGTTTGCAAAGGTTTACAAAATTTATTCTAAGAAGAAACCTTTGTTTGAATTTAAGGATAGCGATAATAATCCAAATCGGGTGTGGAAAATATCTGACAAGAAACATATAACTGAACTTGGTAAAGCAATAAATAAATGTCAGCTAACTATAGCTGATGGCCATCATCGCTTTGAGATAAGCTATGATTATTTTAAAAAGAATAAGAATAAATTTAAAGATCTTAATTGCGTTTTAGCCTATGTTACAGATTGCCAAAATGGCTTAAATATCATGCCTACTCATAGAGTAGTTACAATGGAGACTAAAGACAAAGAGTTTTTTGAAAAATTAGATCAATATTTTAAGATTGAGAAGGTTGCTCAAAGTGGTCTTGCCAAGAAATTAAAAAGCTATTCTGGATTTAATTTAGGAATTTGTAAGAAAGGTGAGTGTTATTTTTTAAGTTTAAAGAATAAGTCGACTTTAAATAAAATACCTAATAAATTATATCGAGAGCTTGATACTTATCTCTTGCATCAATTAGTTTTACCTTTATTTAAAACTAAAGGTGCAATCGAGTATACTCATAGTCTTGGTGAAGCAAAAAAAATGGCTGCTAAGGGTAAAGTTGCGTTTATACTAAGAGCTGTGCCTTTAGAAGCTGTATTTAAAATAGCAAGTCAGGGTTTTAGGTTGCCCCAGAAGTCAACATATTTTTATCCAAAGGTTGCTTCAGGGGTTATAATAAGGAGGTTTAAACCTTGAGGATATTCAAGAAACCTTTTGGTGATAATCCTAATAAGAAAAGAAAAAGTATTCCTGAAGGGCTATGGAGTAAATGCTCTAAGTGCTCTCATTTAATTTTTAGTAAAAGTTTAAGAGAAAATTTAAAAGTTTGTCCTAAATGTGATTATCATTTTCCTATTACTTGTTGGCACAGGATAGATTTACTTGTTGATCCTAATAGCTTTATCGAATTAGCTGGAAATTTAGATTCTGTTGATTCTTTAAAATTTTCTGGACCGAAGACTTATCAACAAAAATTAGAAGAAGCAAAAGAACAAACTGGATTAAAATCCGCTGCAATTGTTGGCGAAGCTAAGCTTGATAATAAAGAAATATCTTTAGCTGTTACGGATTCTCGTTTTATTATGGGTTCAATGGGGTCAGTGGTTGGAGAAAAGATCACTATTATCATTGAGAACGCTTTAGCTAAAAAGACGCCATTGATAATTATCTCTGGATCAGGTGGCGGTGCTAGAATGTATGAAGGTATGTTAAGTCTTATGCAAATGGCAAAAACTAGTGGAGCGTTGTCTTGTCTTAAGAAGGGGAATGTGCCATTTATTTCTGTCTTAACCCATCCAACCATGGCTGGGATAATGGCTTCATTTGCTGGGTTAGGAGATATTACTATTGCCGAACCTGGTGCCTTGATTGGTTTTACTGGTCCAAGAGTGATAAAACAAACGATAAAACAGGATTTACCTAAAGGATTTCAAACTTCGGAATTCAATTTAGAACATGGGCTTATAGATTTAGTCGTACATAGGAAAGAATTAAGAGCCACTATTTCAAAGTTAATATATTATTTGACTTAAACTTAGTTTAAAATTATAATTTTAGCTTATGGCAGAAGTAAAATTAAAAAACATAAATAAAGTCTATAAGGGTGATATCTTAGCCGTTCGAGATATAAATCTTGATATTAAAGATCGAGAATTTGTAGTTTTTGTTGGTCCTTCTGGTTGCGGAAAATCTACTACCTTAAGAATGATAGCTGGCCTAGAAACTGCTTCTAAGGGAGAGGTTTATATCGGGGATAGATTAGTTAACGATATACCACCTAAAGATCGTAATATTGCTATGGTTTTTCAAGATTACGCTCTATATCCGCATATGGATGTTTACGATAACATGTCTTTTGCTTTAAAATTACGTAATTATCCAAAAAAAGATATTGATAAACGGGTAAAAGATGCTGCTGAAATTTTAGGTATTAGCCACTTAATCAATAGGAGACCGAGAGACATCTCTGGTGGTGAGCGTCAAAGGGTTGCTGTGGGTAGAGCTATTGTAAGGAAGCCTTGTGTTTTTCTTTTTGATGAACCTTTAAGCAATTTGGATGCTAAGATGCGAGTGCAAATGCGTACTGAAATTCATAAGTTACATTTAAAAATTCAGACTACAATGATTTATGTTACTCACGATCAGACTGAAGCCATGACTTTAGGGAATCGCATTGCTGTTATGAGAGATGGTAAGATTTTACAATTCGATAACCCCTTGAATGTTTATAATAATCCGGTAAGTAAATTTGTTGGCGGGTTTATTGGCTCGCCTCCAATGAATTTTATAAACGGAAATATTATTAAAAAAGATGGTAGTTTGTATTTCAACGAAGGTAGCTTTAAAGTAAAAGTATTAGAACAGATGTATCCAGAATTAGAAAAGTATATTGGTAAAAAAATTATTTTTGGCATTCGTCCAGAAAATATATATGATAAACTTTTTGCTTCATATTCAACAGCTGATAATACTTTAATGGCTTTTTGTGATGTTATAGAAACAATGGGTTCAAAAAACCATCTTTATCTTTCTGTCGGGAGTCATACTATTATTGCAGTGGTTAATGCTTCAAATAAGCCTACTATTGGTAGTACTGTAGAGGTAGTTTTTGACATGAAAAAGGTTCATTTTTTTAACCCTTCAACAGAATATACTATTGTATAATCCTTTTACTTCTATAATTTTATTTTCTATTATTGCCATTATTTTTAGTTTTCTCCTTTTGGGTAAAATTAACCTCACAATATTTTTCTTATCAATCCTAGTTGTTGGAATATCATTTTTTATTTTTTATAAATTAAAGTTAGGTTTATTAGCTCGAAGCAAGAGTGAACTTGAAGCTGAAGAGGAGAAGATTAACCTTTTATCTGAAAACATTTCTGCTAAGAGAGAGGCTATGAAATTTCTTCCTCAAATTCGTCGAAAAGCTATTTTTCTTTTTAATATTTCTCAAGGATTAATCGAATTAACTAATCGTGATCAAATTCATGATTTTATTATTAATGCATTAGGTGAGCTTTTTCCTCAAGCCGATAGTATATTGTATTTTAGTTTTGATAAGGAGAAAGACTCCTTAACTTTGCTACGTTCCCTAAAGCGCAAATATTCATTAATTAAAGAAAAGAAGGGGGGGACTATAGATAAATGGGTATTGCGTCAAAATCGTTCTTTATTAATTGAAGACTTAACTAAAGATTTTCGTTTTGATGTGAATAGCCTTGCAGCCTACAATGATCGCGGTGCGCAATCTTTTATTATTAGTCCGCTTTCTATAGGACGTCGTATTTTAGGTGTTGTTAGAGTTGAGAGTGGTATACCATCAAATTTCACCCTTGATGATTTACGTTTTTTACGTAATATTTGTGATTTAGGGACTGTAGCTCTAGAAAGAGCTAATCTTTTTGCCAAAGCACAAGATTTAGCAATAAAGGATTCATTAACGACTCTATATTTAAGAGAATATTTCTTTAAGCGAATGGAAGAAGAACTTAATCAAGCTCGGGCTAAAGGAAGTAAGGTAGGAGTTATTATGCTCGATATTGATGACTTTAAAAAGATTAATGACAACTATGGGCACATTGTTGGAGATTTTGTATTGAAGAGACTGGCTAGAATCTTAATCAATGTTGTTGGAGGAGGAGGTAATATTGTTTGTCGTTTTGGTGGTGAAGAATTTATTATTTCGATTCCTGAATGTAAGGAAAAAGAACTATTAGCTATTGGAGATGAAATTCGTAAAAAAATCGAAGGAGCTGGTTTGACTTTTCGACGGAAAAAAATAAATTTTACAGTTTCTCTAGGAGCTATACTTGCTCCCGATGAAGATGAAGATACTAAAAAGTTAATTCGTAGAGTAGACAAATTACTATATAAAGCAAAAAAAGAAGGAAAAAATAAATTATGTTTTTCTTAATAGTAATTGTTTTGCTATTTTTAATGTTTTTATCAGAGGAGCATAAGTCTTTTAAAAGGCTTAAGGAAAAGTGTGAAAATGATATGGAAACGGTGTCTCAAAGTTATCTTGATTTAAAAAAAGAGCAAAAGAAATTAAAGAATCAGTTTAGTCGTTTAGAGGACAGCTTGCCTGAACGTTTCTTATTTTATGACTTAACAAGGAAAATCGCTCCAGTTTTAGACAAGGAAGAATTGTTTAGTTCTTTTGCTGAAGAGATAAAACGTCTTGGTAGGGTGGATATAGTCAGGTTTACTAGGTCAGGTAATAATGATAAAGGAGTTTTGAAATTTGAATTAGATGATTTTGGCGAGGATATTTTAGAGGTGGGCACAAAATCGAAGAATGCAATTGAATATATGTCGTATTTCGTAAAACTTTTAAGATTATGTTTAGAAAGAATAAAGCTTTATAATGAGCTACAAGAATTGTCTATTCTTGATTCTTTGACAAAAGTATATAATCGCCGATACTTTATGGGACGATATAGAGCTGAATTTCAACGAGCTGAAAAGTTTAAGTTAAATTTAGCATTTTTAATGTTTGATATTGATTATTTTAAAAAAGTTAATGATACTTATGGTCATTTAGTTGGTGATGCAGTTTTAAGGGAGGTGGCAAGAGTTATACAAGACAATTTACGCGAAATTGATTTTCTTGCTAGATTTGGGGGGGAAGAATTTGCAGTAATTTTACCAGAAACAGATAAGGCTAGCGCAATAATGGCTGCTGAGCGTATAAGCGCAAAGGTTTCTCGGGAGAGAATAATGGTTTTTGATGAAATCTTAGGTGTGAATGTGAGTGTAGGCGTAGCGACCTTTCCACAAAATTCTGTGCAGCCAGATGTTCTTAGTGAAATAGCTGATAAAGCCCTATACAAAGCTAAGCTTTCGGGAAGAAATAGAGTTTGTTGGTTTTAATAATTAATTTTAGTTGAAATTTATAGTATTATGTGGATAATAGGTTATCAGGAAGACAAGTATGGAAAATAGTTTAGAAAAATATTTAATTGAGGCTGCCAATAGTGAGAAACAAGGGCTTTCTACTGATAATCCTTATTCTGGTATTGGCTTTGATGATGGAAAAGGTCGTTTAGGTTGGATTAGAACGATTCCTTTTTCAAAAATTAAAGAGTCTTTAGAGAATATAGCGTCTTTATTTTTAGATAAGAAGAATTTTATATTTGTTGGCATGGGTGGATCGATAAATGGTATTAAACCTCTGATCGCTCTATTCAAAGATAAACCTTTTTATACTATTGACAATTTAGACCCTAAAGCCATCACTGAAGTATTAGCTAAAATTGATAAGCTTGAAGAAACAATGGTTATTTCTATTTCTAAATCAGGGACGACTAAAGAAACTCAGCTTCTTTCATTGGCTTTAAGAGAAATATTCATTAATCGTTTAGGCAAAGATTCTTGGGTTAACAATTTTTTATGGATTAGTGATCGTGATTCTTTTGAAAAGCTTGATTCTTTAGGCTGGAAAGAGGCAAAAAAAGCATTGATACAATTCGATCAAGCTAACGATATTGGTGGCAGATTTGCTGCACCACACACACTTATCTTTTTTCTCCCAATGTTTTTATTACTTAATAAAGATTTTTCCGAATTAAAAGATTGTTATGATTCTTTTGTGAATTTAAAGCCAAAAATTCAAGAAAAAGCTTATTTAGCCTCTTGTGAATGCAAAGGACGGGAAGATGCATATTTTTCGCCACTTATTGTTGGTGGTCTGGATCAGTCATTTTCATCTTGGGTGGTTCAGCTTTTTCAAGAGTCCTTAGGCTCAAAGTTAAAAGATTTACCGGTAAAAACCTTGATAAATGTTGTTGAGGATAAAATTTTCTTTAGTCTTAAAATAGGCTTAGATATAGATAATCCGTTAGTATCATTGATTAGCCAGATGTATTTTTTCCAGGTTTTTATTGCTTATTATTCTGCGCAAAAAGAAATTAATTTTGTTAGTCAAGGTTTTGTTGAGAAATATAAACAGCAAATGCGTATGCTAGAAGATAGTGGACAAAAGACCACTAATGGAAAAGAAGTTAATCTTGAGCATGCAATTAATCAAGTAAAGGAGATTATCAAGCCTGAGCATTGTTTTGTTGAAGTTGTTCTTTATTTTTATCCTACTTCAGAGATAATAGAGTCAATACAAAGAGTAGTAAGCCAGAGTTTGCCAGGGAGGCGAGTACTAGTTTTTGTAGGGAGCGATTGGAATCATCAATCTTATCAGGCTGCCTTTGGGAGCAAAGATACTTTTTATCTTTTACTTACAGCATCGTCATATGATTCTGTGTTAAAGGAAGTATCTAAAAATACTTTAGAAAAAAATGTCGAAACACTTAAAGTAATTGCTGAGGCAACCTATCTTACCATTAAGGATAAAGCTCTTCTTTTTTCTTTTCAGACTTAAGTTTTTTACTTTTTAGTGATGCTTGACCCGTTAGAAGTTTTGTTTTTTTTCATTTGAGTTTGATACTTCTAACGGGTCTTGAAAAAACAAATATTTTGTGGTAATATTCATTTTTGCATAGAGTATTGTAAAGATGAATTTATGAGTAAAAAGGAGAAAGTATTATGGATAGTATTGTTAATAAAATAAGAGAAATAGCTAAAAGTAACTCTAAAGTAATTGTTTTTCCTGAAGCTGATGATGAAAGAGTCCTTGAAGCTGTAGAACGAATAAAAGAAGAAGGAATTGCCAAGCCTTTATTGCTTACTCAAGATAATCTTGATCCGGAAAAGCAAGAGGAATTTGCCAATCTTTTTTTTGAGCGCAAACAAGTCAAAGGAGTTACTTTTGAAGAAGCTCGAGAATTAATGGAAAATCCGCTTTATTATGCGGCAATGATGGCTCGTTATGGTTATGCTGATGGTTTTGTTGCTGGAGCAAAATACACTACTTCTTCAGTGGTGCGAGCAGCGCTTAATTGCTTGCAGCTAGATAAAGAAGTAAGGATTGTTTCAAGTTGTTTTATCATGGCAGTTCCTGATTGTGTTTATGGAGAAAAAGGGGTTTTCGTTTATGCTGATTGTGGAGTAATACCTTATCCAACAAGTGAACAGCTTGCAAATATTGCAATTTCTAGTGCACGTTTTGCTAGAGATGTTTTGGAGATTACGCCTCGGGTTGCTCTTCTGAGTTTTTCTACTAAAGGGAGTGCTGAAGGAAGATGGGTTGATAAGATAAAAGAAGCTGTTGAAATTGCTAATGCAAAGAATAATGATTTTTTAATTGATGGAGAATTACAAGGGGATAGCGCTTTGGTGCCGGAAATTGCTTCTAGGAAATTAGGCGAAAGTAAAGTTGCAGGTCAGGCAAATGTTCTGATTTTTCCAAATTTAGATGCCGGTAATATTTGCTATAAATTAACTCAACGTCTTGCTAAAGCTAGGGCTATTGGCCCGATAATTATAGGTACAAAACAGCCATGTAGTGATTTATCTCGAGGTTGCGATGTGGAAGATATCATAGATTGTACAGCGGTATGTGTAATTAGAGCCCAGAAGCGGGAAAAAGCTGAGGCCAACAACAGCCTATGAAAATTTTGATTGTCAATTGTGGCAGTTCCTCGATAAAGTATAAACTTTATGATTTTCCTTCAAATTCTCTTCTTGTTAAAGGTGTTATTGAGAGAATTGGCGAAACAAAATCTCAAGTTCAAAATCATCACCAAGGAATAAAAGTTCTAGTAGAGGATATCCTCAATAAAGGGGTGGTCACTAATTTAAATGAAATCTCTGCTATTGGTCACAGGGTTGTCCATGGAGGGGAAACTTTTACTCAACCGCATTTAATTGATGCCAAAGTAATAAAAAAGATAGAAGAATGTGCACAATTGGCTCCTTTACACAATCCAGTAAATTTGGCTGGAATTATCGGTTGTCGAAAACTTTTTCCTCGTATACCACAAGTAGCTGTGTTTGACACTGCTTTTCATCAGACTATTCCTGAATATGCCTTTATGTATCCTTTACCAATTGAATATTATAAAAAATATAAAATACGAAAGTATGGTTTTCATGGCACTTCTCATCAATTTATTGCCACAGAAGCTGCTAAGATTTTGAAAAAGCCTTTAAACAAATTACGTTTAATCACCTGTCACTTGGGGAATGGATGTAGTGTCGCTGCTATTGATAAAGGCAAATCTATAGATACTTCAATGGGATTCACTCCTCTTGAAGGTTTAATGATGGGCACACGTTCTGGTGATGTTGATATTGCGGCAATTTTTTATCTTATGAAAAAAGAAAATTTTTCAGTTTCTGAGATGGATAATATCTTAAATAAAAAAAGTGGAATTTTAGGAATTTTTGGTTCAAGTAATGATTTTCGTGCTTTGAAAAAAGCTGCAAAAGCCGGAAATTCTAGAGCTAAGCTAGCTTATGAGATGTTTATCTATAGGCTTAAGAAGTATATAGGTGCTTATTACTTTATTTTAGGGCGACCCGATGCAATATGCATTACTGGTGGCATTGGTGAACATTCAAATCAAATTGATAGTATTACAAAAAAGGATATTTTAAAAATTGGTGATAAAAAAACTAAAGTTTTAGTTATCCCAACTGATGAAGAATTGATGATTGCTAATTTAACTTACGAATTATTAAAAAAAAAGGGGTGAATTTTAGTAAAAATTAAACAGATAAGGTACTTCGGGAACTTTCGTTCTCTCAGTATCAATTCGATCTAGCATTTTTTCAAAGAAAAAGTGCTGATCTCATTGAGGAGAAAACAATGATGAGAACAATGCTTAAATCAAAAATTTCTTATGCGGTCGTAAATGATGCTCAACTTTATTATAAGGGTAGTATTACTATTGATGAGAGTATAATGGAAGTTGCTGACTTAAAACAAGGCGAGAAAGTAGACGTTCTAAACCTTAACAATGGTGTACGATTACAGACCTATGTTATTAAGGGCATCAAGAATAGTGGTGTAATTTGTCTCAATGGTCCAGCTGCTCGATTAGGATTCAAGGGGGATAAGATTGTAATTATTTCTTATGGATTGTATCAAGAAGAAGAACTGGATAAGTTAAAAGGAAAATACGTAGAAGTAGATGAACAAAACAAAATTAAAAATACATACTTGGCCTGAAGATATTTTGCGCAATAGATGCAAAAAAATAGATAAAGTGGATGAAAAGATTAAATATCTGCTTGATGAAATGCTTTGCTTAATGAGGATTAGCGGAGGTGCTGGTTTAGCTGGAAATCAAGCTGGTTTGGATTTAAGTTTGATTGTTATCGAAATTGAAAATCGTGTTTTTAAATTGATTAATCCTGAAATTATAAAAAGAGAAGGTTCAGTAAGTTTTGCTGAAGGATGTTTGAGCTTTCCAGGTTTAGAACTTGAGCCAAAAAGAAATAAAAAGGTTTGGGTCTCAGCTCTTGATCAAGAGGGCAAACCGGTAAAGATAGAGGCTGAAGGTTTTTTAGCGGTTGCTTTTCAACATGAAATTGATCATATTAAAGGAATAACTTTTATCAATAGAGTTTCTTTTTGGAGCAGAGTAAAAGCTTATCCTAAATTACGAAAAATTATTCAAAAAACAAAAGATGAGCTGCGAAAATAAAAAGAAGAATACAAAAAAAGTTTGTAATATTTTGTAAAATTGGAGTAAATAAGATATGAAAAAAGAAATTGAATTAGCTATAATTGGTGGTGGTATTGCTGGAGTAGCGGCAGCAGTTTATGCAAAGCGTGCTGGGCTAGAATTTAATATTTTTGAAGCTGGTGGCATTGGTGGACAATTATTACTAATGGAAGGTATTGATAATTATGTAGGATTAAAAATGGGTATTAAAGGTAGAGAATTAGCTGATAATTTAATTAAAACTTTAGAGGATTTAGAAATAAGTATTACTAATGAAGAAATCTTAAAAGTTGAGTTAGAAGATAAAAAGGTTATTTTAGATACAGAAAAATGTCTTTATTCTGCTAAAGGAATTATTATTGCTACTGGAGCAAAATTTGCAAAATTAGGATTTAAGGGAGAAGGTGAATTTTTAGGTAAAGGAGTATCTTATTGTGCTGTCTGTGATGGTTTTTTCTTTAAAGGTAAGGATGTAACAGTTGTTGGTGGAGGTAATACTGCTGTAGAAGAAGCTTTGTATCTTGCTGAAATTGCTAATAAAGTTACTATGGTTCATCGTCGTAATGAATTGAGAGCTATGGAATATTTAAAAAAGCAACTTTTAGCTAAAGACAACATAGAAGTCATTTTTGATAGTGTCGTTAAAGAAGCCAGGGGTGATAATTTGCTTAAAGAGTTAATCATTGAAGATGTTAATAATGGAAAAAGTAAAACTCTAACTACAGCCGGATTGTTTGTGGCCATTGGTATTAAACCCAATACCGAATTATTCAAAGATATTGTTTTAGATAAAAAAGGATTTGTTCTCACCAACGAAGAGATGCAGAGTTCAACTAATTTTATTTGGGCTTGTGGTGATTGTCGAGCTAGGCCTTTAAAACAATTAATAACTGCGGCCTCTGATGGTGCAATCGCTGCACTTAGTGCTTATAAGTACTTTAAAGGACATTATGTAAGCGTTTAGGAATAGAGTGAAAGCAAAAATATTTTTTTTATTTAGGCTTCTAGCAACAGCAGCAATTTTGTTTGCACTTTTTAAATTTATTCCCTATGAAAGAATAGTTTTAGTTTATAAGGATTCTAAGAAGGGTTACCTTGTTTTGGGTTTTCTAATTCTTTTTCTTTGTCAAACAATTGGTATATTTAGATGGAAATTTCTATTATCTTCTTTAGGGGTTAATATTTCCATCTCTGAAGCATTCTATACATATTTTTGTGGTCTTTTTTTGAATCTTTTTTTTCCATCTTTTGTTGCTGGAGATGTCTTCAGAAGTTATTGCATATCTTATCGATATGGTGATACTGGAAAAGTTGCATCGTCAGTACTTATGGATAGGTTCAGTGGAGGGATAGCACTAACCTTAATTGCTCTTATTGCTTTTATTTTTGGGAAAAATATTGTACCTAGTGCCGGAGTTGGTGTTGCTTTATTTATTCTTTGTGCGATTGCTAGTTTTTCATCTCTTGTAATATTTAGTAAATCATTTTTTCGATCTTTAGTTAAAATATTTAAAAAGAAACCACGTTTTGAAGAAAAACTAATATCTTTTCATGGTAAGTTATACTTTTTTAAAAAAAATCCTAAAGTTTTTGTTAAAAGCTTCCTTTTTTCCTTACCGATTCAACTTTTGGGAGCAGTAGCTTTTTTTGTTATATCTAGAGCTTTTGGCTTAAGTTTGAATCTTATCTATTTCTTTATTGTAATTCCGATTATTACAGCGATTGTTCTTGTTCCAATTACAATTGCTGGTGCTGGTATGAGAGAGGCTTCAGTTGTTTATTTCTTTTCATTAGTTGGAATTGAGGAGAGTGTTAGCATGGGCATGTCTTTGGTTAATTTAATTTTTTTAATATCTATGGGAATTATTGGGGGAATTTTTTATGTTAGTATACATCATCGATGGCTTCAATCTCGTTTACCAGATAAAGGGTCTCAAAGCCTTAATTAATCCGCACATAGGCCTTATTGACTATATTAGAAATAATAAGTTAAGTGGAAGTCACAACAATCAAGTTGTAATTGTTTTTGATGGAGCCCCAAATTTAGAAGCAATAGAGCGTAGAGGCAAATTTGAGTTGTTGTTTAGTAATCAGGGCTCAGCCGATGATTTAATTGTAAACCGAATAAGAAAAATAAAGAATAAAAAACAAGTTGTAATGGTAAGCAATGATTGTCAATTGCGCGATTTAGTACGTAATCTTGGGGCAGCAGTTTGTTGGGTAAAGGACTTTATCTTTTCAAAAAAGAGGACAATAGAAAAAGAAGAGAATCAGAAAGACATTAGTCCAGAGCTTAAAGATGAAATTACTCAAGAAATGCGTAAAATATGGTTAAAGGAATAAAAGTATGGGATTTATAAAATTTTTAGGTACTGCTGGAGGCCGTTTTGTGGTGATGAAACAGCTAAGAGCATCAGGAGGAATTTGGTTACAATATAAAGATACCAATGTCTTCATTGATCCTGGTCCGGGTGCGCTTGTTAAGTGCTGTAGTTCTAGGCCGAAACTTAATCCAGGAAGCTTAGATGCTATCATCTTAACTCATAAGCATTTAGATCATAGTAATGATTTAAACGTAATGATTGAGGCGATGACAGAAGGAGGGTTTAAGAAAAGAGGTTTGGTATTTACACCAACAGATGCCTTAGGTGAGGGCGGAGTAGTACATTCTTATCTTATGGAACATCCTAAGGAAATTAAGCTTTTAAAGAAGGGAAAATTTGAAGTAAGGGATATAAATTTCGAAGTTCCGATTAAAAATATTCATTCAGTCGAAACCTATGGGTTAAAATTTTATTTAGGAGATGAGATAGTCTCCTTTGTTTCTGATACTAAGTATTTTGATGGTTTAATTGATGCTTATAAAGATTCTACTATTCTTATACTTAATGTAGTTTTTTATAAGAGGCGTGATGAGTTTGAACATTTATGTTTAGAAGATGCGATAGAAATTATTCGAGATATTAATCCTAAAAAAGCAATTTTAACTCATTTTGGTATGAGTATGCTAAAGGAGAAGCCACATCTTCTAGAAGAAAAAATAAATACTCAGCTTAAGCAAAATGTAAAATTTGCTAATGATGGCTTTAGTCTTGAGTTTTAGTTGTGCAGATTGTAATCACAAGTGCAAAAGTCAAAGCGCAAAAATAATACCCTCAAAGCTAGAAATTAACAGAGAATCGAAAATCAAAATCTAAAAATAGCAATAAAGGGGTCAACTCCCTTTTTTTCTCCGCAATCTAATGGCGGTTTAGGATTCGCCTAAACCGCTCTTCCCGGTTAGGCCTCGGTGTAGGCGAATCCTAAACCGGGTTGTCAGGCTAAGAACTGGCAGAGGGTTAGCGGTAGGTAGAGATAAATTCATAAAACAATTAGTAAATAAGCTAAAAAGGCTTTTTAAAATGCTTAAACAAGAGTGGTCGAGGAAGGGGGCTTAAAAAGGGAGTTGACCCCTTTCCTTTATTTTAAAAACCCTCTGAAAAATTAGTTTTAACAGAGGCCTAAAAGGGACATTTCTAAATGTGCAAAAAAGGGACATTTTTAAATGTGGTTGACAGAATAGATATTTTGAGTTGAATATTTTCGCAATATGAGTTACAATTCACCCTTGAGGTTTAGTTGTAAAAATTAAATTGACATCTTCGGGTTTATAGATACAATTATAAAACATGGCCCCATCGTCTAGCACGGTCTAGGACATATGGTTCTCAGCCATAAGACACCGGTTCAAATCCGGTTGGGGCTACCAATAATTTAAAGAGAGGATAGATACAGTTCTGATTGGTTTAGTTGGCTATAGCCTTATCGTTGTTGTTATGTTTTAAAGATCCTGGTATTACTTTCCAATAATGCTATTAATCTTACAGTTTTTCCTTTGGTACGTAGATTTCTATGGAAACTCTTGTTAAGCCTTGATTAATATTTTATTAATTTATTAATTAATACTTGACATGACAGATTCTATGATGTATACTTTCTTTGGAGGTTAGAAAAGATGAAAATAGTTGGTGTGAATATAAAACGATTAAGGGATGAACAAGTCCTAACACTTAGAACCTTAGCTAAAAAAGTGGGTATTAGCGCAAGCTTCTTGTCACAAGTTGAGAGCGGTAAAGCTTCCCCATCTTTATCGACATTAAAAAGCATTTCTGATGCCCTCGCTACGACTGTTGGTGATCTTATAGGGGAAGGCCAGAAAATTGATAATAATCCTGTAGTAAAATTAAGTGAAAGAAAACATGTGAAGGGAATAGGCAAGGGGATCAACATGTATTTATTGACATCACGAGATCCGAATAAACAGATGGAACCTTTACTCTTTAAATTGAAAAAGGGTGTTACATCGGGGGTGGCGTCTTATAAGCATTTTGGACAAGAGTTTGTGATGGTTTTAAGAGGATCTATGGAGATTACTCTTAATAGTGTAGTTTACATATTAAAGAAGGGCGACAGTATATACTTTAATTCAAGTGTACCGCATGCTTTTAGAAATATAGGTAAAGAAGAGGCAGAAGCTATCTGGGTTATAACACCGCCGACCTTTTAGAAGACAAAATTTTTTTGAAAAAAGTGTTAACTATTAGTTAATAATGTTAATGAATATAAAACAAAATGGAGGTGTATGATGAAAAAATTAATCAAAGCAAAAGCTAAAGGTCTTAGAAAGTCGCTAGAAAAATTTGCTATAAAGATAGAAAGTTTTAAGCTTAGTTCCTCAAACATGGGTGAGTTTACGGATTTGATTTTAACCGAAATGAGAGATTTGGGGTTTGACAAAGTTACTAAAGATAAGGCTGGTAACCTAATCGGAGTGATAAAAGGATATGGGAGTAAGGATGCCATCGTTATATTGTCTCACATTGATATCAAGACACCTGAGCAACAAAAGGCAGAAGATGTTAGTAATAGTGGAATGACAAAATTTAGGTCTGGTATTATTTCAAGTATTTACGCAGGTGCTTTAATGAAAAGGACTATGTTGCCGATGACAGGTGATTTAATAATTAGCTGTGTGCCTAGGCTTGGATGTTGTGATTTTGGTACCAAATATCTTTTTAATGATGTTTTGAAAAATAGAGTCAAAAAGATTAAAGGTGTAATACTTTGTGAACCTACTGATTTTAATATTAATCTAGGGCATAAAGGTATGATGGAATATGAAATAGTGGTTAAAGGTAAGCTGAATAGGAATTTTCTAGAGAATCGCGGGATGAACATGCTTGGTACGATGTTTCCTTTAATAAGTGAATTAGAGAAGGTGTCAAAAGAATTACCAAATGATTTTAATTTAGGACGTTCTAGTTTGAGAATCAAAGATGTGAGTTATAGTGGATGCCAACCTCAAGATGAGATAAACGAATTTAGGATAGTTGTTGATAGGGCGTTTATACCTGAAGAAACTAAAGGTTATATTTTAAATAGAGCCAAGGCAATAGCAAAGACTGTATATAAACAAGAACAAGGTATTACTGTGAATACTCTTTTAGCTAAAGAGCGAATCAAAACTTATACAGGGCTTGATTTGGTGCTTGAAAAAGAGTTTAAGCCTTGGTCTATGGAAAGTCATCAGCCTTTTGCTTTAGAATCGCTTGAGAGTTTGAACGAAAATGGATTCAAATCGAATTTTGGCTATTGGAAAAAAGTGGTAACTGAAGGTTCTTACACATATGCGCAATTGAAAATACCTACAATAGGATTTGGCGCAGGAGTTGAAGATAACATAGATTCAAGCATCGACTCTTTAAACTTAGATAAGATTGAGAAGGCTTCTTATGGTCAAGCATTGATTGTTCAGAGGAACATAGGTATGCCTACTTTTGGCTGGAGCTCTGATGAAATCTAAGGAAAAAAAGTCCAATATACTTGTGATTAATTGTGGAAGTTCATCCTTAAAGTATAAAATAATAAGGATGCCGGATGAAGATGAAATAGTCCGGGGAGAGGCTGAAAGGGTGGGAATCAAAACACAAGGTGTTTCTATCATTACACATACAGTCCTTGGTAAAAAGAGGACGATTAAGGTTTTGCTTCCTAATCATTCGATAGCGCTTAAGAAGGTGCTTGAGTTAATAGCGAATGACGAAAAAGAAAATAAAGATATAAGATTTGATACTTTTGCTCATCGGTATGTTCATCCAGGCAAGTTTTTTACGAAAACTACTAAAATTAATAAAATGGTTTTAACAAAATTGAAGGAGACTTTGCCGCTTGCTCCTATCCATAATCCGATATCTTATAAATTATTAGAATTTTGCCATCGAGAAAAATCTTCTATAGACCAATTTGTTGTATTTGATACGGCATTCCATAAAACTATTTTGCCTGAATATTCGACCTATGTGTTGCCTCTTAAAGTTATTAAGAAATATGGAATACGGAAGATAGGTTTTCATGGTATATCACATCAGTATGCAATGGAAGAGGCTTGTAAGTTTTTTAATAGAGATAAAATCACACAAAAGATAATAAGTTGTCATTTGGGCACTGGCGGTTCAAGTGTTTGTGCAATCAGGAGTGGGAGATCTATAAATAATTCAATGGGTTTTACGCCGCTTGAAGGATTGATGATGAATACTCGCTCAGGTGACATAGATCCTGGAGCTATATTTTACATAATGTTTAGAGAGTGTTTTTCTCCAGAAGAAGCTGAAAATATTTTAAATAATAAAAGTGGTATTCTTGGAGTATTTAATTCTTCATCTGACTTAAGAGATGTCATTAAAGACATAGACAATAACAAACAAGCGAAAATGACATTTGATATGTATGTACGTAGAGTTAGGGCGTACATAAGTTTTTATTCCTTGATACTGAAAAAATCAGATATTTTAATATTTACAGATTCGCTTGGAGTAGGGTCATCTGTATTAAGAGAAAGCATTTGTGAAAATATGGAATTTTTAGGGCCGAACTTAGACAAGGAAAAAAATACTAAATACAGTGAGGGTATAAGTGAGATTTCTTTATCTGGATCTGAAACGAAAATTCTTGTGATTCCCACAGATGAAGAGATTATGATTGCTAGAGAAGCTTATCAAAGGTTGGTAAAAGATGATCTTAGTCATTGATTATAATTTAAAAGATATAAAAGTGTCAACTTTTGAAGAGAAATTTGATGGGCAGATTTTATCTAGTGATATTAAAGCTATTGATGAAATAAAAGATGATGATCTATTTAAGAAAATTATTCAAAATATTAATGGTAAGAAGAAAATCAAGGCTATTTCATTTAGAATCTTATTTGGAGGAGATTATTTTGATAAGCCAACGCTTGTTGATGAAAAGTTTTTTTTACACTTTGAGAAATTAACAGATTTTTTTCCTTTTTATGTGCCATTAACATCAAGGATGCTAAAAAGATTCCAAAAAATATTCAAAGACATTCCCTTGATAGCTTTTTTCGAAACATCATTTTTTTTGAAATTGCCGGATAAAGAAAAATATTACACTTTACCGTTTGAGTATTACCAGAACAATAGAATAAAGAGATGGGGGTTTCATGGGATATTTCATCAAGCAAATACTAGGATTTTTTCTAAAGGTGATAGAAATCTATCTATAGTATTTGATAAACAAACTACAGTATGTGCAACTCGTAACAATAAACCTCTTTCTGTAAGTTTAGGATATACGCCTTTGGGCGGTATTATGTCTAGAACGAGTTGCGGAGATTTGGATCCTGGGATAGTGCTCTATCTTATGAATGTACATAAGCTCTCGATTTATGAGATCGATGAAATGTTGAAGAACAAAAGTGGATTTGTAGGGCTCTCGGGATATGATATCTCAATAAGTGAAATGTTAAAGCTATACGGCAAAGATGCTAAAGTTGATATGGCATTTGACATTTATCAGTCTCAGATAATGAAGTATGTAGGTGAAGGGATAGCAGCATTGGGAGGTTTAGATAATATTATTTTTGCTGGGAGCAATGTGGGAATATTTACTCCAATAATTCATCAAATCGTGAGAAAGATATTATTTTTAGGAATAAACACCATAAGTTTGCCATGGTCTGAAGATAAAACTATAATCGATATTACATCTGCTGAGTCTAGGATAAAGGTATATATTAGCAGAATGGATATTGCTAAAGTTATCTTTCACGAGAGTGATATCTTTTGTAAAAATTCTAGTAATTTAAGAATAATTTAAAGGATCTAAAAGTTAGAAAAAAGCAGTGTTTAGATCAGGACAGGTAGATGTCCCTATTATAAATTTAAGATTAATCATTTAATCATATCGATAATTTGTTTTTCTGGGATTTTTTGATATAATCATGCATTGAGAGAAGTTGTGGTTTATAAGGTTTTAGTGGACATAATGTTTTTGACAGAAATAATCAGGGTGGCTTAGAGTGAGACATTCATTAAAAGTTGGATTTAGTTTTGGTATTACCTCAGGAATAATAACAACTTTAGGATTAATGGTAGGGTTAAATTCCAGCACTAATTCAAAGATTGCAGTTATTGGTGGTATATTAATAATTGCTATAGCTGATGCTTTTTCTGATGCCTTAGGAATACATATTTCTGAAGAGTTTGAAAATCATCACACAACAAAACAGGTTTGGACTTCAACTATAGCAACTTTTTTTGCAAAATTTATTTTTTCATTAACTTTTATTATTCCAATTTTAATTTTTGAACTTTCAACTGCTATTATTGCTAGTATAATCTGGGGATTTTCAGTATTGGCCATACTAAGTTATCAAATGGCAAAAGAACAAAATGCTAGTCCATGGAAGGTAATTGGTGAGCATCTTGCAATTGCAACAGTGGTTGTGTTTGCAACTCATCATCTTGGGAATTGGATTTTAGCAAATTTTAATTAATTTCTGCTTTTATTTCTGCCAAATTTCTTTATTTTTTATAGAGTTATGGTATAATTTATTTCGTTAAAAGCTTATTATTTGGTTAAGAATATAATTATTAATGATAAAGTGCAAAATTGCTGATGTTAGCTAAACGAATAATACCATGCTTAGATATTAATAAGGGAAGAGTAGTCAAGGGGGTTAATTTCATTAACCTTCAAGATGCGGGTGATCCAATTAAAAATGCTAAATTTTATGAGGATCAAGGCGCAGATGAGTTGGTTTTTTTAGATATTACTGCTAGTGTAGAAAAACGAGCTACGACTATTGAGTTAGTTAAAAAGATTTCTCAGGTTGTTTTTATGCCTTTTACTGTTGGAGGTGGAATAAAATCAGTTTTGGATATACGTAGACTTCTTTTGGCTGGAGCAGAAAAAGTTTCACTAAACACTGCTGCTGTTAAAAATCCTCAATTAATTAAGGAAGCTTCGGATATTTTTGGTAGTCAGTGTATAGTTGTTGCCATTGATGCAAAATCAAAGGGAAAGGGTTGGGAAGTATATATCAATGGTGGTAGAACAGCAACAGGCATAGATGTTTTAAAATGGGCTCAAAAAGTCCAAAAATTAGGTGCTGGTGAGATTCTTCTTACTAGCATGGATTATGATGGCACTAAAGATGGTTTTGATATAAAATTAGTGCGGGCAATATCTGATCTGGTTGAGATACCAGTGATTGCTTCTGGAGGAGCAGGTAAACTTAAAGATTTTTTTGATGTTTTTAAGGAAACCAAAGCTACTGCAGGGTTGGCAGCTTCGATATTTCATTATCGTCAGATTAGCATTAAAAATATAAAAGGATATCTTAGAAAAAAAGGAATAAAGGTGAGGATATGAAGGATAAAGGAACAAGGATGAAGGATAAAGGAGCAAGGATAAAGGATAAAGAGAAAAAGATAAAGATAAAGATAAAGATAAAGATAAAGGGAAAAGCAGTGATAATTCCGAAGTTAAAATTTGGGCAAGATGGACTTATTCCAGCAATTGTTCAAGATGATAAAACTGGAGATGTTTTAATGATTGCCTATATGAATAAGGAATCGCTAGAAATTACTTTGCGTGAGATGAGAACTTGTTTTTGGTCTCGTTCTCGAAAGACTCTTTGGCGTAAGGGTGAAACCAGTGGTCATGTTCAAAAGATAAAGAAAATATATTATGATTGCGATAAGGATGCTTTGTTAGTAAGGGTAGATCAAAAAGGCGTTGCTTGTCATACTGGTGAGTGGAGCTGTTTTTTCCGAAGACTGATTTAAGAGATATGACAAAAAAAGAGATTCCGTTTAATGAAATAAATCCTACTTTGGGACAATTTCGGAAATTATCAAAAAAGAATAATTTAATTGTTCTTTCGTGTAAGTTTTTTTCAGATTCTGTTACTCCGCTTTCTGTCTACCATAACCTTGAGAAAACTATAAAAGGTGAAAGCTTTCTTTTGGAATCAGTAGAAGGACAAGAGAAAGTATGCCGTTTTTCATTTCTAGGGTTTAAGCCAATGGCAGTGTTTAAGAGTAAGGGTAAGAGGATTTACATAAAGGATAAAAAGGCACGTTCTTTTGTAACTACGAAAGATCCTTGTCTAGAGTTAAAGAATCTAATGAGCTCTTATAAGGTTGCACCTAAAGAAAATTTACGTTTTTTTGGAGGGTTTGTAGGTTATCTTGGTTATGATGCGGTTAGATTTTATGAACCAATAGGCAAAGATTTGCCTGATTCTTTAGGAACTTATGATTCTTATTTCATCTTACCTAAATTTCTGGTAATTTTTGATCATTTGATTAAACAAATTGAAGTTCTTTCTTTTGTTAATTTAGATAATAACAATAAAGAGAACGTTGATAAGGTTTATCTTAGAGAACGAAAGTCTTTAGTTAATATTTGCAAGAAAATTATTTCTTTGCATCGTTTGCCAGATTTATTATTTAAGTCGTCTAAGCTTAAAATGGAGTCTAATTTTAAGAAAAAAGATTTTCTTTCGGCTATCAAAAAGGCTAAGAAATATATCAAAGAAGGGGAAATAATCCAAACTGTTATCTCTCAAAGATTTTTTACTAATTTTAAAGATGATCCTTTTACAGTGTATAGGTATTTACGAATACTTAACCCTTCACCTTACATGTATTATTTAAATTTTGGAAAAACAAAAATTGCTGGTTCTTCTCCAGAAATGCTTTTAAGATGTGAGCATGATGAATTAATTACTCGGCCTATTGCTGGTACTCGAAAAAGAGGAAAAGATGAAGCTGAGGATAAGAGGTTAAAAAAATCATTGTTGAATGATCCTAAAGAAAAAGCTGAGCATATTATGCTGGTTGATTTAGCTCGTAATGATTTAGGTCGAATTGCTGAGAAAACAACTGTTAATGTTTCTACCTTTATGGATGTTGAGTTGTTTTCCCATGTAATGCATATTGTTAGTGAAGTTCGAGCTAAGTTGAGTAGTAAGGAAAATATTTTTTCTGCTTTAATAAGTTGTTTTCCGGCTGGAACAGTTAGTGGGGCTCCTAAAGTGCGAGCAATGCAGATAGTCAATGAATTAGAGCATGAGAAAAGAGGTATTTACGCTGGTTCAGTAGGATATTTTTCCTTCACAAGAAGTCTAGATACGTGTATAATAATAAGAACTATAGTATTTAAGGACAATAAGGCTTATATTCAAGCTGGAGCAGGAATTGTTGCTGATTCTGTTCCTAACAGTGAATTTAAGGAAACTATTAGTAAGGCAAAGGCTCAAATGCTAGCTCTTGAATTTGCAGTTGCTTCTTCTAGTAAAAAATGTTAAGAAAAATACTTGTTTTATTAATTATTTTTCAGACTTGTCTTTTTTCAGCATATGCAAGGGAGGATGGTTGTTGGAACATATGAAATAGGGACTTTTATTATCCCAACATATAAACCGATGATAAAACCGGAATATATTTTTGATAATAGTGAAGATGATTAGGAGGAAAAAACATGCTTAAAATTCGACTACGTAGGCCAGGAAAGTCTGTTAAAAGAAGGTATCATTACAAAATTGTAGTAACTGAAGCAAAGAATGCACGGGAATCAAAATTTGTTGAGCAGATTGGACACTATGATCCTTCGCAAAAGCTTTTGAAATTTGTGATTTCAAAATATGAATCTTGGATAAAAAAAGGTGCAAAGCCAACTGAAACAGTGGCTACTTTATTTAAACGATATAGACGTGAAAAAAACAAAGAGCAGAAAGCGTAAGGTAAGTAAATAATTTTTTAACCTTTGTTTTCCGATTTTTAACTTAAATTTTAATAAACTAAGGAGGTCTAGATGCAAGGAGCACCGAATGCTGGAATTTTAAATTTTATACCTTTGGTTTTCATTTTTATTGTTTTTTATTTTCTGATTATAAGGCCACAACAGAAAAAGCAAAAAGAACATAAAGAAATGATTAGCAGTTTGAAAAAAAATGATGAAATAGTTACCGCGGGGGGAATTTTTGGAACCATTGTTAATCTAAAAGAAAATACATTTGTTATAAGAGTTGACGAAAATTCAAAAATTGAAGTTGAAAAAAAGTCAATTGCTTACATAAGAAAGGCTAGATAATGATTAAACGAGCAGATTTAAAAATAAGAATAGCGGTTATTTTAGGGTTAGTTATTTTTAGTGCTATTTATGTTTTTCCTTTAGAAAAGAATATAAATTTAGGTCTTGATCTAAAGGGAGGTATGTATGTATTACTACGTGCAGATACCTCAGCTATTTCAGCTAAAAAAATTCCTGATGCAATTGGTGCAGCAGTAGAAAAGATACGCACTAGAATTGATGCTTATGGAGTCAAAGAAACTTCTATTCAAGTGCAAGGTGATAATTCTATTTTGGTTCAAGTCCCTGGTGTTATTGATCGAGGAATAATTGATCGGCTAAAAGAAGTTGGAAAGCTAGAATTTAAAATAGTTGAAAAGGATAGCGAAAAAATATCGCAGGCTAAAGCAGGGAATGTGCCTGAAGGATATGAACTTAAAAAGTACGCTGATACTCAACTTTTGCTTTTTAAAGATCCAGTTATGATGGGTTCGGGTCTTTCCGAGAGTTATTTAGGGTTTAATTCTTATGGCGGTTCTGAACCGATTTTGAATTTTACTTCTGAAGGTTCAAAAGAATTTGCTAAGATTACTGCCGATAATACTGGAGAAGCTTTAGCAATTGTTCTAGATGGTGTAATTAAAAGTGCTCCGAGAATTGATGAACCAATATTAAATGGTGAGGCTAGAATTAGAGGAGACTTTTCTGTAGATGATGCCAGATTAATCGTAACAGTATTAAATTCTGGTGCTCTACCAATTCCATTGGTGGTTGAAGAGGAAAGAAGTGTTGGTCCGTTGTTAGGTTCTGATTCTATCAATCGAGGAGTAAACTCTATACTTCTTGGGGCCGCTTTGGTGGTAGTTTTTGTTTTAATATATTATTTTCTTGGTGGCGTGGTTACAGTTATATGTCTTATTCTAGATCTTTTGTTTATTTTGGCTGGTTTGCTGCTTTTTAAAGGCACTTTAACTCTTCCTGGAATTGCTGGTATGATTTTGACTCTTGGTATGGCAGTCGATGCTAATGTTTTGATATTTGAAAGAATAAGAGAAGAATTGAAATTAGATAAACCTTTAAGCATTGCTATTAAAAATGGTTTTAATCGAGCTAAGCGGACGATTATAGACGCTAATGTTACTACCCTTATAGCTGCTTTATTCCTTTTTATTTATGGTACTGGCCCGATAAAAGGGTTTGCGACAACCCTTTCTTTAGGAATCATAGCTAGCATATTTACTTCAGTATTTGTTGGACGGACAATTTTTTCTCTTCTTTTGGATTTACGATTAAAAAGTTTACGAATGCTTTCTTTAATTTCAGCTCCTAAAATTAATTTTGTAAGACTTAGAGGAATCTGCATTGCTATTTCTTTAATCCTTGTTGTTGGGAGTTTGTTTACTTTTTATTCTAAAGGTGAGAGTGCTTTTGGTATAGATTTTAAAGGTGGACAAATACTTGAGTATCAAATTAACCCTCCGACTGATATCCAAGAAATAAGAAATGTTTTAAAGAAAGAAGGCTTTAATGAGATAGCTATTCAGGAGTTTAAGGATATATCTGGAGGAGTAAGCATTAAAAGTACTGCTGATATTGCTTCAGGAATTGATCAAGCTTTAAGAAATAATTTTGAAGAGGTTAAAGAGCTAAAGGCAACCACAGTTGGACCGGCTGTCGGTAAAATTTTAAAACAAAAAGCTTATTTAGCGATAGCTCTCTCACTTTTAGGTATACTTGTTTATGTAGGCTTTAGGTTTAAGCATTTTGATTTTGCTTTTGCTGCTGTAATAGCTCTTTTTCATGATGTTATTATTAGTCTAGGTGTGCTTTGTTTTGCTGGGTATGAAATTAATCTTTTGACTGTAACTGCACTCTTAACTATTGCTGGTTATTCAATAAATGATACTATAGTTATTTATGATCGTATACGTGAGATTTCTCCGCGCTCAAGAAAGTCATCTTTAAGTGAAATTATCAATATGGCTATAAATACTACCCTTTCAAGGACAGTTATTACCTCACTTACAACTCTTATGGTGATTGTTTCAATTTTTTTACTAGGTGGAGAAATCTTAAAAGGTTTTTCTTTCGCTCTTTTAGTAGGTGTTATTTGTGGTACTTACTCATCAATATATATAGCTGCTCCTTTAGTTCTTCTTTTTAGAAAATTTCGTGTTTAATACATTAAAAATCTACAGACATAAAGAGTTGTCTCTTAAACAAGTTATTAGTGAACTTGTTTCCTTGGGCTATTGTCGTGTTGATGCGGTTTTAGAAGAGGGAGATTTTACCCTTCGCGGGGATACCTTAGAGCTTTATCCGGTAAATTTTAATTTTCCTTTGAGAATTGAATGGGAATTTGAAACTATAGAAAAAATTTATAGTTTTGATAAGTCACTTAATAGAAAAATAATTGATTATGAGTTTCTAATAATTATTCCTCACTTAAAAAAATCTAAACGATATACCTCAGAAGACTTTCCTCTTGAAGTAACTTTACAAATAAAAAAAGGCGATTATGTTGTTCATAATCGTTATGGAATTGGTAAATTTTGTGGAGTAAAATTGCTGACGGTTAGAGATAAAAAGGATTATTATTTTGAGATAGAATATGAGAACAAGGATAAGCTTTATGTTCCAAAAGAAGATGCTCATCTTGTTCAGAAATATAGTGGATTTTCCTTGAAGAGACCGCGTTTGTCACGCTTAGGTTCAAAAGAATGGACTCGAATAAAAGAAAAAGTCCAAAAAGGCATAAAGTCTTTTGCCTTAGAAATATTAAAAATTGAGGCTCAGAGGAAGATAATTGGTGGTTTTAAGTATATAGCTGATGGTACTTGGCAGAAGAAATTTGAGCAGAGTTTTCCTTATAAGGAAACCGAAGGTCAGGTGCAGTCAATTTTTGAGGTTAAGAATGATATGCAAGAGGCTGGGTGTATGGATAGGATTATCTGTGGAGATGTTGGTTATGGTAAAACCGAAGTTGCTATGCGGGCTGCCTTTAAATGTGTTGAAAGTGGCAAGCAAGTAGCATTTTTAGTTCCAACCACAATACTTGCTTATCAGCATTACAATACTTTGGTTAAAAGGTTAAAAGATTTTCCTTTTTGTGTGGAGATGCTTTCGCGCTTTAGGACTAAGAATGAGCAAAATGAAATTTTAAAAAAAATAAGCCAAGGAAAGATTGATATTATAGTCGGTACTCATCGTCTTCTTTCTGATGACGTTTGCTTTAAGGATTTAGGTCTTTTAATCATTGATGAAGAGCATAAGTTTGGAGTTACTCATAAGGAAAAAATAAAGAAACTTAAAGTCAACATTGATATCCTTGTATTGACTGCAACGCCTATTCCTCGTACTCTTTATATGGGGCTAGTTGGATTAAAAAAAATCTCAATGATACGAACGCCGCCTAAAGAAAGATTAGCGGTTAAAACTAAGGTCATTGAATATAATGTTAAGAATTTAGGCGAAATAATAGTTAAGGAGTCAAAACGTGGCGGACAGGTTTTTTTTATTCATAATCGTATTGAAAGTATTGAAGGAATTAAGCGTGTACTAGTAAAGGTTTTGCCTAAAGAGATAAGAATAGGGTTAGTTCATGGAAGACTTCCAACTCATGCTATGGAAAAAGTTATCATGGATTTTATTAATCAAAAAATCGATTGTTTATTTTCAACGGCTATTGTTGAGTCAGGCATAGATGTCCCTACTGCAAACACAATAATTATTAATGATGCCCATAAATTTGGTCTAGCAGATTTACATCAATTAAGAGGTAGAGTTGGAAGGTTTGATTTGCAAGCATTTGCATACTTAGTAACGCCACGAGCAGGTGAAATTCCTCAAGATGCTGCTCAGCGACTCAAACATCTTTGTGATTTTTCTCATCTTGGCGCTGGTTTTGAAGTTGCGATGACTGATTTAGAATTACGGGGTGCGGGGAATATCTTAGGCAAAGAGCAACATGGCTTTGTTTGGATGGTAGGTTTTGATTTATATTGCCGTTTGCTTAAAAAAGAGATAGAATATTTAAAACTTGCGTTCAAAATTGATACTGGTTCTTAAAATATTTATAGGGAGAGCATATGAAATTGAATACAGCACTATTAATTGCATTATTATTTTTTTCTTTTAACGTTTATAGTCAAGAGGTGAGCAAAATAATTGTTAAGGTGAATAATCAAGTTATTACTTCTCGAGATTTAGATGAGTATTGTAAGGTTCTTGCTTATAGGTTTTCCAATGGCAATGAAGATATTTCAGCTGATGATCAGGAGTTTAGAGGAAAAGCTTTAGAAAGATTAATCGAAGACACTCTTGTTTTAGGCAAAGCTAAGCAAGAAGGAATAGAAATTCCTTTTTTCCGAGTTGATAATAAAATAGAGCAGTTAGTTTCTTCTCATCCCAGCCGTAAGGATTTTGAAGAGTCATTGATTGAAAAAGGGCTTACGATTGCTCTTTTGAGGAAAAAGATTAAAGACCAATATTTACTGAGAGACATTGTTGATAAACATATAAAATCCCAAGTAGTTGTTTCTCCAAAAGAAATAAGCGATTATTATTTCAAAAATCCCGAAGAGTTTTATTCAGCAGTTAGATATAGTTTTTATATTGCACAATCAAGTGATGAAAGTATTTTAAAAAAAATATCTAGTATTATTAAAAATGAAGGAATTTCTGAAGCTTTAATTGAAAACAGTGATATTTTAAAAAAAATGGAATCAGATTTAAAGGAATTAAAATTAGAAATAGCTAAAATCTTTGAGAATTTAGAAATTAATCAGTGCAAGATTGTAAGAGTTGATAGCGTTTATTATTTAATTTTCTTAGAAGAGAAAATTTTTCCTACCCAGCTTTCTCTGGAAGAAGTAAAAGAGGCTATTTATGCTTATCTTTGGGATGTTAGATTTAAAGAGAAATTTATTGAATGGTTAGACGAGCTAAAAGAGGATGCCTTAATAAAAAAGTATGATCAGTAGAAAAAGAATCGTGATTAGTTCTGGAGATCCGGGTGGCTGTGGGCCTTATATAACTTTAAAAGCAATTGATAGCCTTAAACAGAGAGAGTTTGATTTTTTTGTGGTTGGTGATCAGAAAATATTTAAAAAAATATCAATTTATAAAAAAGTAAGTCGTAAAATCAATTTTATTGATTTAAATACTTCTGGTATTGAAGGGTTAGAAAAAGGAAAACCTTCTCGATTAAGTGGTAAAGCTAGCTTAAGTTATCTTAATAAAGCCTTAGAATTAATGAAAAAGAAGAAAATAAAACGTTTGGTTACGGCTCCTTTGTCTAAAGAAGCAGTAAAATCTGTTTTAAAGGAATTTAGTGGTCATACTGAGTATTTAGCCAATTATTTTAATATTAATAATTTTGCTATGATGATGGCTTCGTCGTCTTTAAAAGTGGTTATGGCAACGAGGCATATCAATTTAAAAGAAGTATCTTCTTCTTTATTTAAAGAAGATATCTATAAGTTACTTTGCTTAACTTATGAGTCTTTAAATAAACAATTTAAGGTGAAAAAGCCCCGAATTGCTTTTTGCGCCGTAAACCCCCATGCTGGCTTAAAAACTTTTATTGGCAAAGAGGAAAAAATAATTATTCAAGCAAAGGAAAAATTTAAGAAAGAAACTTACGGCCCATATCCTGCAGATACTATATTTACTAAAGATAATTTAAAGAAATACGATTGTGTTATTTGTGTTTATCATGATCAGGCAATGATTCCTTTTAAATTACTTTCGTTTAATACCGGAGTAAATGTGACATTAGGATTACCGATTGTAAGGACTTCACCCTCTCATGGTGTTGCCTATGATTTAACGATAAGTGGTAAAATACCTTTTCATTCTTCGATGCTTGAAGCAATTAAGCTGGCAGCAAAATTATTTTGATGAAACAACTACATTCATTTGGTCAAATATTTCTTACAAATAGTGAGTTTATACAAAAAATTAGTAATAGTTTAGACATTAAGAATAGGCAAGTCTTAGAAATTGGTCCGGGCAAGGGAGCGATGAGTGAGGTTTTAGTTGAAGAGGCAAAGAAGCTTTATTGTGTTGAAGTTGACCAGAGATTTTGTGGTTTTTTAAAAAAGAAATTTTCTAAAAAAAGTAATATTGAAATTATTCATCAGGATATTTTAAGGTTTAAGCTTTCTAAATTGGGAGGAAAAATAATTGTTTTTGGTAATGTACCGTATCAGATAAGTAGTGAGTTAATAAAGTATATTATTGGTTATAGAAATTACATTGATATTGCTTATTTTACTTTTCAAAAGGAATTTGTTGAAAAAATAACTGCTAAGCCATCTTCTAGCAATTATAATTTCTTGAGTTGTTATATCCAATATTATGCTAGGACAGAGAAACTTTTTGATATTAAAGCTTCAGCTTTTGATCCAGTGCCTAAAGTTGATTCTGCATTTTCTAAAATTGTCTTTTACAAAGAACTGCCACACAAAGCTATGAATGAGGATTTTCTTTTTAAAATTATTCGCAAGGCCTTTTCTTCGAGTCGAAAAAAAATAACTAATGCTTTAAATTTATCCGAGAATGATCAGAATTTTTTTAAATCTGTTGGTTTAAATTTAAATTTACGTCCTGAAAACTTTTCATTGAAAGATTATGTGTTTATTGCTAATCAACTTTACCCCGTTAGAGAAAAATTTCTCTAACGGGGTCTTTTTGATATAATTAAAAAAAAGTTATGAAAAATATTATCTTAGCTCATCATTGTCCTCAATGGAAAACCCATATTGGTTTTTTGCTTGCTGCAGTTGGTTCAGCTAAATGAAAAAAAGAGTTTTTCTTATTCATTTAACTATTATTGTTTTAGCTATTGGTTTATTTAGCTATATTTTTTTAGGGCTAGATCAACTTTATAAAAGAAATATTTTTCTCGGCAACGCAAATGATCTTTCCAAGAAGGAATTTAAGAGTGCAAAAGTTGAGTATGGTTTTGTTATAAAAAAGATAGGTTTTTTAGGTTCAGAGCTATTACATAATTCAGAAGAGCAATTTGCGGCAGCTAGTTTAATTAAATTACCAATATTGGCTGCAGTCTTTTATGCAATTGAAGAGGAAAAGGTTGCCTTAGATGATTTAATTACCATACAAAGAAAAGATATAACTGGTGGTAGTGGAAAGATTAAAGCTCTTTCCTTGCCAAGAAAATTTACTTTTGCTCAGCTTTTGGAGTTAATGATTGCTTCAAGTGATAATACTGCCACTAATAAAGTGATTGAAATCTTGAATTTTAAGTATATTAATGATATTTTTAAAAGAATAGGCTTAAAAGGTACAACTTTAACTAGGAAAATGATGGATTTTTCACAACGTAGTAAAGGAATTGAAAACTATACTAGCTCCTCAGACATAGCTTATATTCTAGAGAAAATTTACAAAAAACAGCTAATTAACAGAGAATTGTCTAATCTAGCTTTATCTTTTTTAAAAAAACAGAAGGTAAATGATCGCTTACCACGCTATTTACCAGAAGGGATTGTTATCGCCCACAAGACTGGTTTGGAACGAGGAGTAGTCCATGATGCTGGAATTGTTTTTACCCCAAAAGGTGATTATATAATTTGTGTTTTAGTCAAGGGTTGTAGGAGTTATTCCAAGGCAAAGAAATTTATTGCTCAATTTTCATTATTGACATATAATCTAATGAATGATAAACGATAACTAATAATTTATAATTAAAAAATAAAAATTCTTTTAACCTTGATTATCAATTATCATTTATAAATTATAGAACGAATATGTTTATTATTAGTAATTTTTTATTTGCTTTAGCCAGAGTCCTAGATTTTATTCTTAATGCTTTTACTTGGCTTATTATAATTAGAGCCTTGATAAGCTGGGTAAACCCAGATCCCTATAATACAATTGTTCAGTTACTTCATAAATTGACAGAACCAATTTTTTATCCGATAAGAAAATTGTTGCCTTTTAGCTTTAAGGCGGGAATAGATTTATCGCCGATTATTGCAATTTTAATAATAGTCTTTTGTAGAAGTTTTCTAGTCCAAACATTATTTGATTTAGCTCTTAAAATGAGGTGATTAGAGGAGGCAGTAACAAAAAATGGGATTAATATCAGCTGGTATACCGGTAGTTATAGTTGTAGTTATTTTTTTCTTTATAGTTAGAGTGGCTACAGTAATTTTAAAACTTACTGGCATGGACGAGGGGACTGCTCGCTTCCAAGCAATTTCTGCTTTTACTGGTACAGGGTTTACAACTGCTGCTGCCGAAACAATTCTTGACGATAAACTTCGAAGCAAAACTGTTAGTGTGCTCATGGTTTTGGGTAAAGTCGGAATTGTTTCAGTAATTGCTAGTTTGTTTCTTTCATTTGGTAAAGATGATTTAGCAGCCGATTTATCAAAAGCGGTAATTATTCTTGCTTTTATCACAATTCTTTATAAAATAACTACTTTGAAAGGATTTTCTCGAGCTTTAAATAAGTTTATTGAAAAAAGAATCATAACTAGAGGGTTCATAAAACAGAAAACCTTAGAGGAACTTTTTACTCTCCCTAAGGGGTATGGCTTAGCGCAACTTGCAATAACTGGTAAAAGTAAGGAAGATGGACTTACTTTAGCTGAAGCGGGATTTATTAAAAGAGATATTTTAGTTTTATCTATTGAACGGAAGGAGCAGCTAATCTCTTTTCCTCATGCTGGAGATACAATTAGTAAGGGTGACAAACTTCTTTGTTACGGGTTAATAAATAATATAAAAGAATACGCTTAGACTGAAGAAGATTTATGTGAATTCAGGTAATAAGGGTATACAACAAAAAGGAGACAGGGAATAGTTATGGTAGTATCAGATTATTTAAAAGAAAAGTTTTGTTTGGTTGATTTACAGGCAACGGATAAAGATGGTTCAATTAAAGAAATTGCTGAAGTTTTAGTTACTGCTGGGAAGATAATAGATGAAAAATCTTTCATTGAAGATGTTCTTGAAAGAGAAGAGCTTGGTTCAACCGGTATTGGCAATAATGTTGGTATACCTCATGCAAGAACTAAAGCAGTTAAGGGCTTTGTTATTGGTTTTGGTCGTTCAAAAGCTGGTATTGAGTTCAAGGCTTTAGATGGAGAAAAAGTTAATCTTGTTTTTTTGATGGGGGCAGATCCTAGTGAGTTAAATTTATATTTAAGAATTTTAGCTGAGCTATCAAAGCTACTTATGAATATCTCTTTTAGGGAAGCTTTGATGGCTGCTAATAGTGCTGCCGAAGTGATTGCAGCAGTAAAAAAGTTTGAACGATAGTAAAAAAGTAGGTACGAAATGAAAGTAATTGAAGCTGCAAAAACAGATATCATTAAAGTTAAGCGTTCTTTAACTCTAAGAAGCTTGTTGGATATGTTTAAGGACTTTCACACTACCCCTTTAATTCCTGTAGTTGACGCTTGGGACCATTTGACTGGTGTTGTCTATCCTGAGAGTTTGCTAGATCTATTAAGACCTGTTCAGGCAAAGTTATTCCGGAATGTTCCTTTTATGGAGATGGACGAAGATGCCTTTGACTTAGAGTCAATTCCTTCTATGGGAGAGTTGATTATTGTTGACGACATTGTGGATATAAATTTCATCTCAATTAAAGCTGAAGATTCTTTGGAAGAAGCTTATAAGATTATGCACTTTAATAAAAAAGAGTGTTTGCCTGTTGTTGATGACCAAGGAAAAATTATTG
Source organism: Candidatus Susulua stagnicola (assembly GCA_030765735.1). Lineage (GTDB taxonomy): Bacteria > Omnitrophota > Gorgyraeia > Duberdicusellales > 4484-171 > Susulua > Susulua stagnicola. The sequence continues at coordinate 43,482 of JAVCBZ010000051.1, forward strand.
GGATATTGGGGATCTTTGACATCATTTGGAGGATGTTTAAAGAGAAAGAAGTCGTATAAAAACATATCTAATGATTAACAATCCAATCTTAAGCTTAGCAATTATATTTATTTTAAGTTTTTTTGCTTCACGATTAACTAAAAAACTTAGAATACCGACTGTAACTACTTATGTAGTTTTGGGAATAATAATTTCACCTGGTTTATTAAATTTAATTTCCAAAGAGTTTTTAGCAACTTCTGATTTTTTTTCTCAAATTGTTCTTGGTATGATTGCTTTTAGTTTAGGAGAGAACTTTTCTCTAAGTATCTTACGAAGAGTGGGGAG